>JANMYC010000836.1:0-5234 GCA_031381715.1 Saprospiraceae bacterium | reverse complement strand
TCAAAACCACTGTTTCCCTTGACTGTAACTTGACCATTTAATAAACCAAACATTGTGTCGCGCCCAATCCATTTACCCGTTTCTAAGTTTTTAGCATTCAAAACCACATCATAAACCATTTTATCAGGCGTTTGAAAACCTTTCAAAGCAGCTTTTACATCAGCACTACCAAAAGCAGAATTGACCGTGACGTTTGTATTCACATTTTGCATATTGCCATTAACCAAGCCTTTTACACTCAATCTATTGGGTAAATTCAAGGGCTGCACATTTGTTGGAATAAAAGGGAATATCAACTCTTTGGATACAGAAAGATCTTTCACGTTCAAATTGTAAAACAATTTTTTATTATCCGTTGGGTCAGACACATCACCCGTTAGATCAATGCTTAAATCCTTGTTTCTAAGGGAATTAACGACAAAAGACGTGATGTATATTTTATGTACGTTGCCTTTGATAGAGCCATCAATAGCCAAATTACCCAGTACATCTAATTGCTTTTTATACCTTTTTGCCAGCGTATCCGCCAACAATTCTAAATCTTTTCGACTGATTAGCGTTTGGATTAATTTTATTTCGTTATCGGGCAAAGGAAACTTTTGTTTATTACCACCTTTAAACGATTCGGGATAAATCAGAGCCGTTCCTGCAATTTTTGAATACGGTGTTTCTACATAAAAATCCTTAATATTGACATTGCTGCTATCTAAATTGATCAAACCGCTCAGTGTATCAATTGCAAAACCACTTTTATCCCTAAAGCCAAAAGATTGTATGTTCGTTTTGATATTGCCATTATCAAATTTGGTGTTGGACGCCAGTAATTTTAATCCTTTTATATCTAAATGATAATAATCCAAACCCCTGCTTTTTTGGGGTTGAGATATGTTGTTATAAATAATCGAATTGTTTTGCAAGGCAATATCTTTAATAACAATTCCCAAAGAAGTCGTATTAGTAGCTATCGCAGTCAGTGTATCAGCTACGACTTTTACGACTTCATTTTCTGATTTGTGTTGGAAAAGAATAGAGCTATTATTTAATACAATCGAACTGGTGGTATATGTGTTTAATTGCGTTGTGTTATTGAGGTCTACAATATCTAAATAATCTATAAAATTATCTATCAACAAGTAATCGGGTTTATTTTCAAAATAAATATGGCTGTTTTTTACAATAGTTTTATTGATAGTAAAAAGGGGATTTGGAGATTTGCCATCAGATATTTTTTGCGGTTTGGTAATTAAATATCTAAAATCCAGCCCTTCCACCATCAAATCATTGACGTCCACATGCAAATCTTTGAGATTAATACTGTCCACATTCAGATGAAACTTTTGCAAGTTGACATCCATGAAATTACCTAAATAATAATCTTTTTGTGTAAATTTGGTATTGGTAATATCTATATTTTTAATTTTAAAATTCAAAACTTGTATCGTATCTTTTGCTTTAGCGGCTGTTTCTTTTGATTTAAAAGCATCAAGTATAAATTGATAATTGTAAGTGCTATCAGCATCTTTATTATAAAGGTTGACATAAAATTGGTCTACAACAACTTTATTGATCACATATTTAGATTGTAAAAGGGCGAGCATATCGATATCAATCTTTAAATGTTTGCCCGTCAGAAGTGTATCTTTCACTCTATCCAACATAGACAAACCATCTATTTCAATCCATTTAGGAAAACTGAAATCAATCTGACCGATTTCAAAAGTGGTGTTTGTTTTATGCTGGATATAAGTTTGTACTTTATCTCTTATCAGATTTTTAGCCCAGCGTGTTTGCAGGGATAAAACCGTAATAAGGAGTAAAATTGCCACACCCAACAAGAAATAACCTATTCCTTTTAAAAATTTTTTCATATTTATAAATATGAAAAAATCATACTACCCCTCAGTATCCCGCCGGAGTGACAAAGTAGTGTTGGAAATGGCATGATAATGAACATATTAAGTCCTTTTTTATCCATCTGAAAAAAATGATTACCCAATACTCTTTTTCACATCTCAATGTGGGCAATAAAATCCACAAAATAATAGCTATTGGGCAAATAAATCCACAAAAAATGGAAAATAGAGGCGAGTGTGTTTAAAATTAATCGAAAATATTTTCGATTTAGTCTAATAGACTTTATGAAGAAAATGATTTTATAAAATAACGCACGAGATTAACTTTACACGATGAAATACGACAAGATAGGTATGAAGAGCAAGGATGCTGGAACGAAGTAAGAAGATTTAAAAATACGAAAAACCTAAATTTTTACTTTGTCCCTAAACTAAAAGTGTATTTAATTCCCTTTATTAAAAAACAAATTGTGCCTATTGATGACCAACCCTGTATCCTTTTTTGCAAATTTTATGGTCATATAAATGGATAAAATGACGGTCAATAATCGAATAATATTGGCAATTGTGCCGCCTAAAGCGTTGTCTGCTACGTTAAATACCATCCAAACGGTGTTCATTAAACAATGTAAAACTATTGGTACCCATAAATTAAATGCCCATTCCGTATAAAGCCATGCAAACCACAAACCGCCCACAAATGTAACCGCAAAAACCCCCAAGGCTTGTGTGGAATTGTGGCTTTGCGACAAATGCAAAACGCCAAACAGAAAGGCTTCTATAAAATCAGCTAAAACAATTCCCCATTTGGCGTGCTTGAATAAATGCCCAAATAAAAAGCCCCGAAATAAAATCTCTTCGCCCAAACTGGCAAATAAGCAATAGGCGATTATGGTACTAAAATTAAAGGTGTCGCTCATTTTAAAAAAAACAATCCCCCCAATTATCATCGGTACACACATCAAAAATGCGATGCCAGCACCCCTCAGTATTTGGCGATTTAAACCCAATTCTGAAAAAGGATTGGATTTTGGGAAAAGAAGTTTTGTCGCAATCAAAGGTATTATTATCCATAATGACATAGATAAACAATATTTCAATTCTTTATTGGGTGTAAAAAAACTAAAAAGTTTACCAGAATTGAAAAATAAAAGTACTGAAATAGCAAATATGAGAATGACGGAAACGGAAATTTTAAACGTTTTTGACATGATAGATGTGATTGAGAAATTGAAAAAAAGACTTGTTTTATCTTGATGCAACAAATGTGCGGTAAGTCGTTCTTGGAAACTAAAGCGATTGTCAAACCAACCATTTTTGACCGCCAACGCTCTGTCCTACGAAAAAGCCGTTGGCAGTCAAAAAACAAGCGTTGGCAGAATGAACACTTGTTGTTCTCGTAAAGTGCCTTACTTTTAAGGAAATTTAAAAAATATGACGACAAAATCTTGGAAGTTTTACGGGGCTTTATGGTCGGTTTTTCACATTGTCAGTTCAACAATTGCTTATGCTATGAGTAGAGGAAAAGCCTCTTGGGGATTAAGTTATTTCTCTAACTTATTCAATATCAATGGTTTAATATTCCTTTTTCAAGCCATTGTGATGTGTTCAATAATCATCTGGTCGAGCAAAATATTTTTTAAAACCAAGCCTTTGCTGTTTTTTGTTACTATGGCTGTTCCATTGCTTTTTATGTCAATGGCGATAGATTTTACGGCAAGTTGCTTGGTAGAAGATTGCATCAGTACCTTTTCTTTGGCTCAGTTGATTAATAATAGGGCAACTATCAATGGCGCAGTAGTCATTTTTGGTTTTATGGTCAAACTTTTCATAGATTTTTTAGAAACCGAGGAGTCAAAAAAACAACTTTTACATGAAAAAAACGGTATCGAATTGGCTTTCTTGAAATCGCAAATAAACCCGCATTTTCTGTTCAATACACTCAATAACCTCTATGGTTTGTCGCTTTCAGAACCCGAAAAAACGCCCGATGCCATCATCAAACTCTCGGATATGATGCGTTATATGCTCTACGAAAGTAATGCCGAACGTGTACCTTTGCAAAAGGAAATTACCTATTTGAAAAGCTATATTGAGTTACAAAAGTTGCGTTATGACGGCATTACCTACATCAATTTTGAGGTACAAGGGCAAGACAATGGACAAGAAATTGCCCCTCTTTTATTGATTTCATTTGTTGAAAATGCCTTCAAACATGGGGAAGTTTTTGAACCACAGCACCCCCTCAGTATGACCTTGATTTTTGATGAAAAAAACGTGATTTTTGAAGTGAAAAATAAAATTCACCATAAAAACAAAGATGAAATAGGTGGTTTTGGGGTAAAAAATGTGGAACGCCGCTTGGAATTGTTGTATCCTAAAAGGCATAAATTATTGGTTGAAAACAATAAAGATATTTTTGAATCACATCTTGAAATCCAGTTATAAAATGAAAGCCTTAGCCTTAGACGATGAACCTTTAGCCCTACGGGTCATACAAAGCCACGCCGCCAAAATCCCCTTTTTGGATTTGGTTCAAAGCACCACAAATGCTGTTGAAGCCCTCGTGCGGGTGCAAGAAGGTGATATAGAATTACTATTTTTGGACATTCAAATGCCCGATTTAACGGGTATGCAATTTATGCAATTGATAAAGGAAAAATGCAAAGTGATACTCACAACTGCTTATCCTCAATACGCCCTCGAAGGTTATGAGTATAGTGTGGTGGATTATCTTTTAAAACCTATTTCATTTGAAAGATTTCTAAAAGCGGTGCAAAAAGCGCAAGAGATTTTGCAAGCACCCCCTCAGTATATTGTTGAAAATCAAGCCATTACGCCTACTGAAACATCTCAAACAGCCCAAGATTTTATTTTTGTAAAAACAGAATACAAACTACAACGGGTGCCTCATGCGGATATTTTGTACGTGGAAGGGGGGAAAGATTATATCACAATTCATACGCCCAAAGAGCGCATTTTGAGCTTGATGACTTTGACGAAAATTCAAGAAATGCTGCCTTCTCCCCAATTTTCAAGGGTGCATAAATCATGGCTTGTCCCGATTAATAAAATCGATTCTATTGAGCGGCAACGAATATTTATTGGTAAAACCATTATTCCCATTGGCGATACCTATAAAGATGATTTTATGAAAATATTGGGTGGATAAAATGACAATGTTTCAAAAATGAAAGTGATTAAAAATTGTATGGTAATACCGAGTATCGTTGCTGTTTTGATTGCAGCTTTGATTGTTAAAGGTTGATGATTGTTGTTATTGTTTATACTTCGATGGTGATGTTGCGGGCGGTGTATGCGAAGTAAAAGCACTCCCTCAGTATTTTGCATAAAAAAGCCCTGTTTTCTCCGATTTTTTGG
>JANMYC010000825.1:0-3241 GCA_031381715.1 Saprospiraceae bacterium | reverse complement strand
AGCGAAGATTTTAAACTTTTATAAAAAAATTAAAAAGTGTATTAAAATTGCATTATTTTGTCGTCGTTAAAAGCTACCCTTACTCGTTAAATCATCAAGAGTAGTAAAAAGAGTCTTTAAAATTAATTTTAAAATCAAGTTTTCTATGAAAAACATGCGCGCATTCCTCTTTGGAATTTCATTTTTAATTTCCTACTCAACCTTTTCACAAATAAATATCATACCTAAGCCGAATGACTTAGTGATGACTCCCGAGAGCGGTTCATTTAAAATTACGCCTAAAACCAAAATTGTCATCAAAGACAAATCGCTGACAAGTACTGCCGAGTTTTTGAACACATATTTAAGAGAAATATACGGTTTTGAACTGACGACCACCCCCGTCGGCAACGGCACTAATCTGATTGTTTTGCAATTGGATAAAAATGCCCCTAAAACC
Source organism: Saprospiraceae bacterium (assembly GCA_031381715.1). Classification (GTDB taxonomy): domain Bacteria; phylum Bacteroidota; class Bacteroidia; order Chitinophagales; family Saprospiraceae; genus JAAFJT01. The sequence continues at coordinate 2,802 of JANMYC010000825.1, read as the reverse complement.
ACGGGCGCGTATACCCTCATCAGCGATAAAAAATTTATTGCCATCAAAGGCAGTGATGCGGCGGGTACTTTTTATGGTATGCAAAGCCTTTTACAGCTTTTACCTACGAGCCCATCCAAGTCCTTAGAGGTCGCTTCTTTAACCATTAAAGACGCTCCACGCTTTGGCTATCGTGGAATGATGTTGGATGTGAGTCGGCATTTTTTCTCCGTGGCTTTTGTTAAAAAGTTCATTGATTACATTGCTTTGCATAAAATGAATGTTTTTCACTGGCATCTGACCGATGACCAAGGTTGGCGAGTAGAGATTAAAAAACACCCTAAATTGATGTCCATTAGTGCTTTTAGAGACAGTACAATCATCGGACATCACCCAGGTAAAGGCAAAGATGGGGTAAAACATGGCGGCTATTACACTCAAGAACAAATTAAAGATGTTGTAAAATATGCTCAAGACCGCTTTGTGGAAGTCATTCCTGAAATTGAAATGCCGGGACATTCGGAAGCCACTTTAGCTGCTTTCCCGAATTTGGGTTGTACTGGTGGCCCTTATATTGTCGCTCAAAACTTTGGTGTTCACAAAGAGGTTTTGTGCGGCGGAAACGATGAAGTCTTCACTTTTTTACAAGATGTGATAGATGAAATTGCTCCTTTATTTCCCTCAAAATACATTCACGTAGGCGGCGACGAATGTCCAAAAGACCGTTGGAAAGAGTGCCCCAAATGTCAAAAGCGCATCAAAGACAATAATTTAAAAGATGAGCATGAATTACAAAGTTACTTCATCCAACGCATGGAAAAATATATCAATACCAAAGGAAAAAAGCTGATTGGATGGGACGAGATTTTGGAAGGCGGTTTGTCAAAAACGGCGATTGTCATGAGTTGGCGCGGTGAAAAAGGTGGAATTGAAGCCGCTAAACAAAAAAATACGGTAATTATGACACCGACTACCTACGTATATTTCGATTATGCCCAATCAAAACCAGAAGACTCATTGGTGATTGGTGGCTTTTTACCGCTTGATAAAGTATATGGTTATGAGCCGATTCCTAAGGAACTGACTCCTGAAGAAGGGAAATATGTCTTGGGTGGACAAGCCAATTTGTGGACAGAATACGTGGCGTATCCATCAAAAGCCGAATATATGCTTTTTCCACGCATGACTGCATTGAGCGAAGTTTTATGGAGTAAAAAGGAAAGCCGTAATTATGATGATTTTCAAAAACGTCTTTTAACGCAATTTCAACGATATGATTTGTGGAAAGTGGACTATCATAAGACTTGGTTGAAAGAGTATAAAAAATAAAAATTACTGTTATAAATAGGCGTTTATTTTAGCCCAACTACTTAGATAGGTAGAATAGCCTTTTTCTTATTAAAAAAATCGACTATTCTGCCTATTTAAAGTGCTTCAGCAAGTATTTCACCAGACCAAATACCCCCTCAGTATTTCAATGAAAAACATACTATTTTTACCCATTTCCCTGCTTTTTACCATTAAAATCCTTGCTCAAAATCCGAGTAATGATTGGCTTATCACGCCCATTGCCCAACGCAGCGAGATAAAAAAGGGCGACAAATTTATAGAACTTAAGAATGGTTTAATTTCGAGGCGCATCCATATTGCGCCCAATGCCGCCACCACAAGTTTTAAAAACTTGGTGACGGGCGAGCAGTTCATTCGCTCCGTCCGACCCGAAGCGCGAATTATTTTAAATGGTAAAACTTATAATGTAGGTGGTTTATATGGTCAAAAAGAGCACGCTTATTTGTTGGAAGATTGGATACCTAATTTTAAAAACAATGAAGCAGATTTTCAATATCAACGCTATGAAATAGGGGAGGTGCAACCCCATTTTTCATGGACTTGTCAAACGTGGGCATCGACTAAAAAACTACCAACAGGCAAACATTTGAAGTTGTTTTTTACCTCCAATACTGAGGGGGTAAAAAATGTAGAAGTTGTGGTGCATTACGAGATTTTTGATGGTATTCCCGTTTTAAACAAATGGTTGAGCATTGAAAATAAAAGTGATAAACCTTTGAAAATCAATCAAGTAGTACATGAAATGATGGCTTTGGTGGAAGAAGAATCCGCCGTAGTGGGCAAGCCTGAAAAGATGAAAAAACCGCAAAAACTGTATATTGAAAACAATTTCGCCTACAATAATGCGATGCGTTACGAGCTGTCCGACCAAGCCACGCACTGGTCAATTGACAGCGCATACACATCGCAAGTGAATTATAATTATGAAACGCCGTGTGTGGTGGAAGTGTATCCGTTTTTGGGTGTGGGCATTGATTTAAAACCCAACGAAACCTACAAATCAATTCGCTCTTATGAACTCATTTTAGATAGTTATGATAGGGAACGCAACGGTTTGGCAAGGCGTAAAATGTACAGCACCTTGTTTCCGTGGACTACTCAAAATCCTATTTTTATGCACTTGGTCAGCACCGACCCTGTTCAGGTAAAAAACATCATTGACCAATGCGCTGAAACGGGTTACGAAATGGTAATTTTGAGCTTCGGTAGCGGTTTGAATATGGAAGATGATTCGGAGGCAAATATTAAAAAATTCAAAGAATTAGCGGATTATGCGCATAGCAAAGGCATCAAATTAGGCGGTTATTCTCTTTTTAGTAGCCGTCGGATTGATGATGAAAATGATGTGATTGACCCAATTACGGGCTTACCCGATAAAGGCGCATTTTTCGGTAATGCCCCTTGCTTGGCGAGTAAATGGGGCATTGATTACCTAAAAAAGCTCAATAATTTTATTGAAAAAACGGGTTTTGA
>JANMYC010000823.1:0-2723 GCA_031381715.1 Saprospiraceae bacterium | reverse complement strand
TGAAAGGGGAGAAGCCCAATAACTATATCATTTCAACCGAATTTTTACCTGATGGGAAGACTATATTGATAAAAGACAATGATAATGAAGCAGTTATATATGATTTAAACGGTAAAATTGTACAACAAAATTTATTCAATGGGAAATTGGCTGACGTCTTTTTTTTCCATAGTGCTCAAGAATTATTGATAGTTTTCAAGGACAGTTATGAGTTATGGACAAAAGATAATAAGCGAATAACCACCTACGGACGCATTACTCAATATGATGCCAAGCCCACAAAATCAGTCGCGATCGCTAAGGATGATTCCCGTTTTATCATGGCTTTTGACGATGGTTCGGCAAGGCAATATTTGACGCTCAAAGGCATCACAGAATGGCTCAAGCAACACCCTCAAATGCGCTTTAATGATTTGGAAAAGAAAAGATATAGTATTAATGCGTTTTGAAAAGATGTGTTCAGTACACTCACTATCGAAACATAGAAAATACGGAATATCACAAAATGGAATTAGGTAGTTATTTGTCAAGTTTCACAAGGTTGTTGCTGTATAAGGGACGATGTAAAAAATAATTTACCCATCTTACCGATTCTATTTCCTTTATTATGCGTTAAATTCCTTTTAAATAGAGCACTATTCTTCAAGAAATTTATCTTCTCTAAAGAAAATATAATCAATAATATGGGTAGATTATTTTTTACATCGTCCCTAAATTGAATAAGTCACACTGTTAAAAAACAAAATAAAAATTTTAAAATGAGTGCGTGACAAAATCGAATAGGCTCTAAATGATACCCCCTCAGTATTTGGTCAAATTCCCTTATTGTATTGCTATCTGAAGCAAGGTTAAAAATATCTGCCCCGATTTCGTCAAGCACTCATTTTAATTTTAAAATAAATCAGCCTTTCACTTTGGTTTCTTTGGCAAAACCCAAGAATATTATCCCCGAAGTGGCTTTTTATTTCATTTAATCCTATTTAAATTTACTTCTTTTTCATGTACCGATTGGTGTTGCCTGTGCCACCAATTTGTGAAATATCCAATGATTTGCCATCGGCAAAAACGATGCTGTAACAGACATTATCTTGACCTATGATTTTCAAACAGGATAGTTTATCCGCTGGATTACAATCTTTTGGACAAGAAGGGTAGTAAATATAGCGCATAGCAGGCTCCGTTGATTTACCATTATATAGAAACGTAAATCTGCCATTTTCCATTTTAACGCCCGCTTTTGGGTCGTCTTTTGATTGCCATTCGCCTACGAGGTTTTCAGCAACTTTTGCCTGTTTTTCATTTAAAACTGGGTCTGGATAAGCAAAAATCATATCTTTTTCCATTTCTCGGATAGGCTCAAAATCTTTAGCCAATGGGGCACAATCTGCTTTGGTTAAAGTATTGCCAGCTTTTAAGGCTTTCCGATTTTTCAATACCATTTTGCCGTTTTTATCGTATAGTTCACCCACTAATTGAGTCAAATTATCCCCTTTTTTTAAGAAAACAATCTCCTCTGTTTGGGTGCTTCCTTCTTGGATATAAGTATGTTCAGCAAAGAGGGTATCACTGAAAAAGTTTTTACCTTTTAAAACCCCTTGAGTACCGTCTTTTTCATCAATATACCAACTGTAATAACCATTGAATTCCCCATTGGCAGCACTAAAAAGCTGGCATTTAATATGCTCTCCTTGCTGGTCAAATTGATAACATGAGGTAGGTATGGTTTCTACCATTGGGTCATTGATTTTTCCAGCCTTTACATCTACTACGCCTAAATAGTCCATGACAGATTTTGCCATTTCATGCACTTTGGCATCCTTTTCAAAAGGTTTTGCGGCTGAAATGAGGGCTTGTTGCATAGCGATTCGCTCTTCAATTGTACCCATTTTGGGGTTAATCAAAACGCTATCGCGAAGCATATAGAGCCAACCGACCACACGGTCATCGCCTTGTTCATACGTTGCTTGAAATTGGGTTAAAACTTGTTGTGGATTTTTCAATAAAGCGTCTTTTACGGCAAGTGCTTCTTTCATACAGTCCTTGTCGCTTGGGCAATTTAAAAATGCTGCCCAAGCATCGGATTTAGTTTCAGTGGTGGTTGTGCAATAACAGAATAAAATTGACATTAGGGAAAATAATACGAGATGTTTCATCTTGATTTAGTTTAAAATGGAGGAATGATTAATTAAATGTAATACGGTCTATAAAATGGAGGAAATTTTTTAAAAGTTCCCTTAGAGATTGCTAAAATGCTTAAAAAAGTTGATATTTTATTCAAATCGTTAAAATTATGGAAAAGCAGGTTTTAATTATCCTACAATGTATTGCCCGTCAATCTTGATTCCTACATAATGTTAATTCAATTAATACACCGATAGGGCGATAGTTAAACCGCAAAAGTCCCTAACAACAACCCTTTTTTATGTTACAAAGATGGGTTTTAAAAAAATAGTGGAAAATAGGTGTGAATACCTATTTTTTGGAGAAAGCTAAGGACATACTTTATCGTTATTATCGGACTCAGCAAATTTTAATGCTTATCTTTGGAAAGGTTTCTTTCAAAATTAGCTTTGTCTGATGCGTTTTACCCCATCCAGAGCACTTTATACTGAGGGGTGTGATTTAAAGATTTTATTTAATGGGTCATTAAAACTGTAATGAAAATGAAAAGAAATAAATTTATCTTAAGCCTTTTGACAACAACCGCAGCTGTACCTTTAGCA
>JANMYC010000798.1:0-3930 GCA_031381715.1 Saprospiraceae bacterium | reverse complement strand
TAAAATCAGTGTAAAATCAGTCAACATCTGTAAAATCAGTGGCAAAACGGAGCGACAGCGACTATGCAGCTAAACAATTACGCTTTTAAAATAATTTAAGAAACCAATGGAATCGTCGAAATATCCGCGAACTTATCATTTTCCCTTTTCACCAGGCACTACTTCCGATGACCGCATCAATACGGAATGGCAAAGTATTCTAAAACATGAATTGGTATTGACTGAAAAGCTGGATGGTGAAAATAATTGCCTTAATACTGAGGGGGTGTTTGCTCGCTCGCACGCTGCACCTACCCGCAACCCGTGGGCTAAAAATATGTGGGAACTTTGGGAGCAGAACAAACGGCATTTAGGGGATTTTCATGTTTTCGGTGAAAATTTATATGGTTTGCACAGCATTGAATACACGGGGTTGGAAGCGTATTTTTATGTCTTTGGTATTCGTGAAGGTAACCGCTGGTTGGCTTGGGATGAAGTAGAATTTTATGCTCAGGCACTGGATTTACCAATCGTTCCTGTTATTTCAAGAGGTTTTTTTACAGAAAAAGATATAATAACAGCCATTGAAAAAACGATTCAAGCGGGTAGCCGATTGGGTGGTGATTGTGAAGGAGTAGTTTGTAGAGCTGCGAATGCTTTTGAAACGGCTGATTTTAGCCAAAATGTATTAAAATATGTCCGAAAAAATCACGTACAAACCGATGAGCACTGGACGCGTAATTGGCAACGTGCCCAACTACGGTTTGAACGGTCTGTTGAAAAATAATGAACCCGATTGGGCAACTATCGAGCGATTTGATTGGGTAGAGCCCATGAAAAATTGCCCACAAGATACTATCTACCACGCCGAAGGCGATGTGTGGACACATACCCGTATGGTTGTTTTTGAACTGATGCAACTGGCTGAATATCAATTACTTAGCGAACATGAGCGATATGTTTTATTCCTTAGTGCGTTGCTCCATGATATAGCCAAACCGCCCTGCACCTTTGAGGAAAATGGTCGAATAACTTCGCCCAAACACGCTGCTATTGGCGAAAAAGTAGTGCGTGAATTGCTCTGGAATGCTGATTTTGAAATCCGTGAAATAATCGCTTCATTGGTTCGGTTGCATGGTTTGCCGATATGGAGTTTGGATAAATTGAACCCCAATAGAGCCGTGATTGCATCCAGTTTGAGGGTCAATAATCATTTATTATACCTTTTAGCGAAAGCCGATGCGTTGGGTCGGATTTGTGAAGATAAGGATGATTTACTGCTCCGAATCGACCTTTTTAAAGAAATTTGCCTTGAAAATGAGTGTTTTTATGCGCATAAAACCTTTCACAACACGCACAGCCGCTACAAATTTTTTCAAAATGAAGATGAAAATTACCCCTCAGTCATTTTTGATGATACTGCTTTTGAAGTCATTATTTTGTCGGGTATTGCGGGCAGTGGTAAGGATAGTTTTCATGAAAAGCATTTCAGTCGCTACCCCTCAGTAAGCCTCGATAATATTCGCAAAGAGTTGAAAATCAAGCCAACAGATAAGGATGGACAAGGCAAAGTATCTCAACTGGCTTATGAGCGGGCGAAGGAGTTTTGTCGTAAAAAGCAGTCATTTGTGTGGAATAGCACCAATTTGACAAGTGATTTGCGCTCAAAATTGATTCGGACTTTAGGGGTTTATAACCCCAAATTTAAAATTAAGTATATAGAAACTACGATGGAAAATATCTTTTCCCGCCGCCACGAGGAGATACCCCCCTCAGTATTGGAGCGTATGATTCGTCAATTGGATATGCCAAAGTTGACTGAGGTGCACGAAGTAGAGTATTTTAGGACTTGATATTCTTTGAAGGATTATTATTCTCTCCTTTTTCAAATTCAGATAGTTTCTCGCCCTCAGAGGCTTTGTTTTTGATTATTTATCAGAGCTGAAAGAGTTGAAATAAGGATTTTATTGTCATTTACTTGTTTTCAAAACCTGTGAATTATGTAACTTTTACACATAATTATATAACTTTTTTTCTTAAAATGACCGCTACCTTTGTAAAGTAATAATTCCATTACACCTAAATTCAGAGAAATGAAGCAATCCTACATGAACAAATAGCGTAAAATTTGACACTATTCAAAAAACGAACGCATAAGCTGAACCCAATGTACATTAAGTCCATGAGCATATAGTTAACCGCTTTTCAAATACATTTCCCACAACCGACCACTTTTTTAGGACTTTTCTGTCATGGTTTTCCCTTGCTTTCAACTGAGTTTTCCATCATTGTCTTGGAAAATACACCTTTTGTATTTCATGAAAGAACTCTAAAAACACCCTACATAACACACTTAATTGGGTGAAAGGATTAGGTTTTTTCTGTTTTTAAAAAATCGTTTGGTGGACATCCTAAAAGATATCCCCCACAGTATTTTTTAAAAATTATTGAAAACAGCATCCTTTTTTGAACTTGAAAGTGAATTTTTTAATAATTATAATTCTATTAAAATGAAAACCAAACTACTGAATGTTCTATCAGCAGTAATTCTGTTTGTACTGCCTAATGTACTTTTCGGACAAGCTCCTAATTTGGGTGCAGCAGCTGACTTTGCGCTGTTTACAGCTGCGGGAGCAATAAATAATACAGGAACTACCGCAATAATTGGCGATATTGGCACCAATGTAGGTGCTTTTAATGGTTTTCCTCCTGGCACTATCTTAGGGCAAACACATGTAGCGGATGCTGTTTCAGCCCAAGCCGCTTCGGATTTGGCGCTTGCTTATGGTAGTATGAGTACAATTACATGTGGTCCAGTTTTAGCTACTACAATGGGAAGCGGTCAACTGCTTACACCCAATGTTTACTGTTTGGGAGCCGCTTCAACTTTAAACGGAGAATTAACTTTGGATGCGCAAAATAATCCGAATGCCATATTTATTTTTAAAATAGATGGTGCATTTGCTACAAGCACCAATGCAAAAGTTACACTCATTAATGGAGCCAATTATTGTAATATATATTGGCAAATTAATGGTATGGTCACTTTGGCTAATGGTACTATTTTCAAAGGCAATATATTGGCAAATGGTGCAATTAGTTTATTGGGAAATGCCTCGTTGGAAGGCAGAGCTCTTTCAACAATGGGAGCAATTTCCACAGAAAATAATGCGGTTACTTTAGGCCTGCGGCCGGTTGCTTCAGTTATTACTTCCTCAACAGGTGGCTCAACTCCATCCTTTTGTCAAGGTGGCAGCATTGTGCTTTCCGGAAATATTGGAGGAACATGGAGCACAGGAGAAACAACAACTTCAATAACAGTTTCTACTGCGGGTGATTATTTTATTACAAACACCAGCGGTTGTCGCAGCGTTATATCCAATCACATAATTGTAACCGTCAATCCATTACCCGCAGCAACCACTGGTGGCAATGTTACGATTTGTAACGGCAATAGCGTTCAACTCGGTGCCAATCCAGTCTCGGGCAATACCTATTTATGGACGCCTGCTGCGGGCTTGAGTTCAACGACAGTATCCAATCCGATAGCCAGTCCCGTGGCAACAACAACTTATACTTTAACCGAAACCATTACCGCTACGGGTTGCCAGAAGTCAAATATGGCAACTGTTACGGTTGGTTCCCCTGCTACGTGTAGTATCTCTGGCAATACTACTATTTGCCAAGGTGGATCAACAACGCTTAGCGTACCTGCGGGGGCAGTAAATTATGAGTGGAGTACAGGTGCTATGGGCCCGTTAGTAAATTCTATTATAGTGAATACAGCGGGTTCATATTCTGTTACAGTTACCGTTACTGCTGGACCAATGGGGTGTACTAATATGTGTAGCATAGGTGTGACTGTTCAGCCTCAACCTACGCCTTCCGTGATTACTGGACTAACATCTTTTTGTGCGGGTGGGAGCGTCGTTCTTTCAGGAAATGTGGGTG
>JANMYC010000787.1:0-7179 GCA_031381715.1 Saprospiraceae bacterium | reverse complement strand
CTCGGTTGGGAACGTGGCATTCACCTCTGTTTCCGCATCGTAGCTCGGGGTGGTTTCACCCAAGCGAATCGTGCCCGTGTAGGATTTGGGCATACCCATAAAACCCTCAATTTGCTTGGTCATTTTACCCACACACACGATAAGCAAACCAGTCGCCAAAGGGTCGAGCGTACCCGCGTGACCCACTTTTATTTTTTTATCTTTTAAAAGCACTTTTAAGCGATAACGCAATTTATTGACCACATCAAAAGATGTCCAATCCCGTGGTTTGTCAATCAACAAAACGCATCCTTCCTCTTTGGATAACCGTGCTAAATCTATTTTCATATTTTTTAAACTTAAGTGGGCGTTAAAAATAAACCTCACTTTGCTGTCGGGCTTAAATTTGGTAAAAATACAAACCCAAGCGGCGTATTTTAAACAATTTTGAGAACCGATTTAAAAGCAAAATGATGGTAATTTTACCCCAATTACTTAAACAGGGTGCAAGTTCCAATTTTCTGCTTAAAATTTTTAATATTCTTTAAAAAACCGATGAATGATTTTTATATTGTACCCGTAAAGCGGAACTCCAGTTCCGTTAAAAAAAAATATTTGTTTTTTCTATAATGCAGAACTGGAGTTCCGCGCTACAATTTGAAAATGAAAAAAGTATGTGTAATTGGCGCTGGCCCTTCGGGTATCACGGCTGCCAAAAACCTTTTGGATAAAGGATTGGATGTCACCGTCTTTGATTATGGCAAAGAGGTGGGTGGTAATTGGGTTTTTAATGAAGAAGAAGGGCATTCAAGTGTGTTTGAAACGACACATATTATATCATCGCGCACACTCTCGCAATATGAGGATTTCCAGATGCCCGAGGATTATCCTGATTATCCATCGCACAAACATTTGGCAACCTATTTTCAAGCCTATGCCAAGCATTTTAACCTCTATCTGCTCATTCAGTTTCAAACTTTAGTGAAAAACTGCATGCGTACTGAGGGGGGGCAATGGCAAGTGACAACAGTAAAAAACGATGTTGAAAAGACGGAGACTTTCGATGCTTTAGCCGTGTGCAATGGGCATCATTGGCTACCGCGTACCCCTCAGTATCCGGGGCATTTTGATGGTGAATTTATGCATTCGCACTCCGTGAAACGGTTTTCATATTTTAAAGATAAAAGGGTTTTGGTTATTGGTGGCGGCAATTCTGCTTGCGATGTTGCCGTAGAATCGAGCAGAGTGGCGAAGAGTGTGGACATGAGTTGGCGGCGAGGCTATTGGATAGCACCCAAATTTATGATGGGAAAACCTTCCGACATAATCGGGCAAAGCCTCAATTTCCTACCCCTCAGTATTTGGAAGAAAATGATTGCTTTTAGCTTGAGAATCAGGCAAGGCACGAATGATATGTACGGACTTCCGAACCCCGAAAAACCGTTTGGATTTCATCACCCGACCATTAACGAGGATTTATTTTACACCATTCGCCACGGTAAAATAAAACCTCGCGTGGATATTGACCGCTTGGAAGGCTCAAAAGTGCATTTTAAAGATGGCTCGGTGGGCGAATATGATTCGATTGTGGCTTGCACGGGTTACATCATTTCACATCCATTTTTTGATAAAAGCTTTATTGATTACTCCGAAGGCGAAGTACCGTTGTGGTTGCGTATGATGCACCCAACTATTGAAAATGTCTATTTTATAGGCTTATTTCAGCCGTTGGGTTGTATTTGGCCTGGGTCGGAATTGCAATCTAAAATAATGGCAAGAGAAATTGCGGGCGAATGGAAACGCCCTTCCAATATTAAAAAGCTGATTGAAGAAGAACTCCAGCACCCTGATTTAGACCAAATCAATACGCCTCGGCATACCATTACGGTGCATTATCACCGATTCAGAGATAGGCTTTTGAAACAGTTGCCCAAAAATTATGTGAGTAAAAAAGTAGTGGAAAATAGTGTGAGCGTTTAATTAAACCTATTTTTAAGTTTTATAACTTAATTATACGCTGTTCTGGTTTTATACTTATATTTGCAAAGTTTTAGCGTTCACTAAACTTTACAAATATAAAAATATATCCGATGCGTATCTCTATTTCACTGCTCATTTTATCCAGTTTTGGGCTTTTCATTGCTTGTAACCCCAAGCTTTTACCCAAAAGCAAAGTCATTAAAGATGCAAGCCCGCAGCTCTATTACCGATATGTGAATGCAGATAAAAATCTGTCGTTCGATTACCCATGGTATGGTCACCGCTTTTTTAAAAAATTAGATAAAAGAGCCGTGGTTTTTACTAAAAATGCGGGTATCAAAACAAAGGATATTCTCTTTTATGAGTCCACTTATATGTCGCACCACTTCCGTACAATGGCAGTTTTGTATGAAAAACCGCTTGATAATGAGGCTATTTTAAATAAAAACTATAATTTAATTAAAAAAAATCGCCTTTTTTCAAGATTAGAATGGATACGCACCCCCTCAGTAAAACTCGATTCTACGAAGGAAAATCTCACCACTTGGAGCGATTATCGAATCCGTTTGGACTCCAATATTGCCATCGCTCAGTTCAAATATAATGCTGTTTTAGATAAAAATGACTTCCTCTGCAATGAATTTTACGTCGTTTTAGAAGATAAATCGCTGCTTAGATTGGTCAGTTTTGTCAATTGTGATACAACACTTTTTGATGATACTGATAGGCGATTTGATACATCGTGGTTTCACCATCAAGCCAATTTTAGTTTGGCATTTTTAAAACAACCTATCCCACCTTTAGTCCTTTCAACTGCCATAATCGAGCCTTTTAAATTGGCTTCCGAAACCGCTAAAAAGGGGCATCCTTACTTAGCACCCGTGCAAGTTTTGAAGCGCGACAGTGCCGTCTATGACTCCGTTCGCCACGAATTTATGGGCATGTATCACCAAGCGATGATGACCTATTATGCTCAAGCGGGTTTCAACGAAGAGGCGATGGCGATGCGTGATACAGCAATGGGTTATTGCCGACCCGATTCGTGTGAAAACAGCACTTTTGCAGGTTTTAAAGCCGAAGATGCCATTGACTTTATTTCAAAACAGCTGCCCAAACGCCGTTTGGTGATGATGAATGAAGCGCATCATTCGCCCATGAATCGCCTTTTTGTGATGAAATTATTGGACAGTTTGAAGAAAAATGGCTTTAAATATTTGGCTTTAGAGACACTTTCAAAGGAAAATACCGTCAATAAATTGGGTTATCCGAGCTTCGACGATGGTTTTTACAGCCGAGAGCCAATGTATGGCGAGCTGATTCGTCAAGCCAAATCCAAGGGGTTTGAAATAGTGGCTTATGATAGTGATGAAAAAGCAGAATGCATTCCGCCGCCTGATGCCCACCGTTTTTATTGCCACAATATTAGAGAGCAGCGGGCAGCTGAACACATTAATAAAGTCTTTAAAAAAGATGCCAAAGCTAAGGTTTTTGTCCTTGTCGGGCATGACCATAATTATAAAAATTACCTCATTGCTCAACGCCACCGCAGGGATGGTCAGAAATGGAAATTCCTCGCCATTGTTTTAAGAGAAATGACTGGATACGACCCCCTCAGTATAAATCAGTCTGATATGATGGAACGGTCGTTGCGGGAATATGAGAGCCCGTTTTATCGCTGCGTTTGGCTCACTTTTACGCCCGATAAGCCCGTTATTTTAAGTAAAAATAGTCAATCGTGGATAAAACCCGAAATGGAAACGATGGTAGATGCCTACGTTTTTCACCCACGCACGAGCTACGAAACGCCTTATGAGTGGTTGGATTCAATGGGTTATGGGCAATATAATTTGGATTTAAATGAGGTAAAAGAGCCCTATTTCATCCAAGTTTTTTACGCTGATGAATATAAAAAAATGGGTCAAAAAGCCATTCCCGCCTTGAATATGCCCACTTACGATGAGCCTAAAATGATACTCAGGCTGCGCCCTAATCAATCGTATATTTTAAAAATTTATGGAAAAGATGGGCAGCTATTGAAAGAGGAAAATATTGGGCTTCAAAAGTTACCGTAAGTCATAATTTTATGTTGCTTACTTTTTGCCTAAAATGAAAACCGTTATCCTATAAAATAAAATTCTAACAATAAAAAACAACAAAACTACACTCACTATACCTATAAAAATCTTGAAAAACCAGCCTGTATCAGCTGATAACCAACCCATTCGCTGCATTAGGTTGGGAATAAAAAACGGAGGTATCACCACCAAAGCTACACATATTATAAGAGGAAATGTAAGTTTACGAGTCATTTTAGACGCTGACTCATGTTGTCGATTCATAAAAGCGTTTGTAACTGCCTCTTTTTGTTCCCTTGTTAAATTATAAGGTGCTAAGTAAGGATTAAAATCATAGTAATATTCGCCGTCTTCGTCCAACTGTCTAAATTGTTTTATACCATTTTCTTCAAATAATTCTGATAACCCATTAACATAAGGAGTTGTATCAAATTCCGTTAAAGCCAATATTCTCTTTGAAAACTCATCAGAAATCATCGTTTTTTGAGAGAGAGTCAAGGCACTCGATTTCCCGAAAATAATACTGAAATCGGGGTTATCAAACATATTAGCTAAGTATTTCTTTATATCAGCGGGGGCATCATACTTTATTTTATCCATAATAAAATCCACGTAAGCTGAAGGTTCAAACCCATCCGAGCGATAATGCTCTTTCTTATCAGATTTATTCAATCTACGCTCTAATTGCTTTCTAAATTTATCATTTCTATCCATAGTATTCACCTAATATTTATTATTTGACTTCTTGAAAGTACGCCAATCTTGATACAAGATAGGTAATTTTCAAAATACCCATCATATTCTCTTTGAAAAATTACCGTAAAACAAAGAAAAAAAGTACATTGTACCGTAAAATTTTAGATTTTTTTGGTCAAAAACGAATTACTCAATTTTTAAATGGAGCTGAAGTTCCGTGCTGCAATATCAATATGACTCATCAACTTAAACAAAATTTGACGCTTTTCGGGCTCGTGATGATTGGCGTAGGGGCGAGTATCGGCTCGGGTATTTTCAGAACGCCCGGCTTGGTGGCGCAATCACTTCCTGATGCCAAATTAATATTATTGGTTTGGGCGTTGGGTGGCGTATATACCCTCTGCGGTGCTTTGACATTTGCGGAGTTGGGCGGCTTGTTTCCTCGCACGGGTGGTGTGTATCATTACTTGCGTGAAGCGTATGGTGAGCCCGTTGCTTTTCTTTATGGTTGGTCTAATATTTTTATCATCAATACAGGGTCCATTGCAGGGCTTGCGTTAACATTTGCAGGATATTTAAATGTATTAACACCTGTAAATGAGCGTTTTACAGCCATGTCGGTCATAATATTTGTCACAGTTATCAATGTATTTGGCGTTAAAATTAGTGAGATATTTTCCTCCATTTTCACCTCTTTAAAAATAATTGGGATAGCTACTATTGTGCTCGTGGGCTTATTTTTAACGACTTATACTGAGGGGATATCCGCTTCCACTCAAGCACAACCAACGGATATTTGGTCAGCATTTGCGATGGCATTTATTGGTGTTTTGTGGTCGTATGGTGGTTGGCACCACGTTTCATTTTTATCGGGCGAAGCCAAGAATGCGCATCGGAATATACCGTTGGCGATGATAATTGGGGCGTGTATCGTCACGCTTTTATATGTTTTTATCAATTTTGCTTATCTCAGATTATTGCCGATTGACAAACTTTCACACTCCACAGCAGTGGCAGCAGATGCCATGAGCAGCGTTTTTACTGAGGGGGGTAAGTGGATTGCTTTGCTCATCATGGCTTCTACTTTCGGGACTTTGGTGATTTATGCCATGTCGCTCCCACGGGTGTATTTTCAAATGGCAAAAGACGGTAATTTCTTTTCGCAATTGGCGTACATTCATCCTCGATTTAAAACGCCGATAGTGGCGATTATCATTCAATCCGTTTGGGCTTTAGTTCTTTTGTTTTATAAAGATTTTGGGCAATTATTGACCTATATCACCTTCACGGACGGTTTATTTTTCCTTTTAGCCGCCTTCACCATTTTCATTTTCAGAAAGCGTCGCCCTGATGCTCAACGCTCGGTGAAAACATGGCTCTATCCTATTACACCTATCGTTTTTTGTGGCATCGCTACTTGGTTTTTAATTAAAACACTACTCGCCGAAAACTCTTCCGAACAAGCTTTGGCAGGGCTGATTGTTTTGGGTTTGGGATTGCCTTTTTATGGGTATTTTAGAAAAAATAGAGCATAAAATAGAGTTTACTTTTAAATTGTTGTAAATTATTTTCACCAACTGATGCCATTAATCAACCTAAAGCCATTTTATTTTTTATTTGAATGCAAAGTCAGTAAACTATTGTTACACTTCATACCAAATCTCACTTCTTGAAAATCGCCCAATTAAATTATCTTAAAAATAAAACAAAAGTTTACTTTTATACATATTTTTGACAGACGTCATTAGATAAAATCCTTTTAGCAGAAATATTAGATTTAAAGAGCCATAAAACATGATTGCGTATACATATATTAGAATTGAAAATTTTAAAATTTTTGGAGATAGTATTACTATTCCACTAAATAATCCGACCGTATTAATTGGGCCTAATAATGCGGGTAAAACAAGTATTATTCAAGCTCTTGCTTTATGGAGTTGGGCAGTAAGATCGTGGGTTGATGGGAAAAAACAAACTTCTGGTTCGTCAAGCATATATAAACGCGATATAATTCAAGTTCCTGTAAGTGAGACCCGCTTTTTTTGGCGTGATGCTGATGTTAGAAATAAAAACCAACCGATTGAAATGAAAATTGCAGTTGGGGTAAATTTTGAAGGGAAAGTGGTTGACATCGAGATGGTTTTTAAGTACTTTACACCAGAGCAGATTTCGTGTCAACCTACGGGTAATAAAACAATTGACTTTCAAAAAGCATTAAAAGCCGTTGCCATTACACGAGTTGACCTCTTATATCCGATGTCAGGTATTGATGTTGAAGAGCCAATGTTACAAGAAGGACGTATCAATGTACTTATTGGGCAAGGTCAAACAGCACAAGTTTTAAGAAATTTATGTTACCAAGTTTATGAAAGTACGAAAGGCAGTGATAGCGATTGGCAAAAAATTAAAATCCTTATTCGTCAACTTTTTTACATTGACCTCCTAGATC
>JANMYC010000780.1:0-5304 GCA_031381715.1 Saprospiraceae bacterium | reverse complement strand
CATTTTTAGAGGTAAGGAATACACTTTAGAATTTGCCAATGATTTTTATCTACAAATACTTGGGAAAAGTAGCGATATTGTAGGTAAACCCCTTTTTGAATCATTTCCGGAACTCAGAAATCAGGGATTTGATAAACTTATTGATGGTGTAATGGAAACGGGAATTCCTTACACTATCAATGAGCACGCTGCCATACTTAGAAAAGAGGACAAAGATGCCCTTTGTTTTTTTCATTGTGTTTATCAACCTCTGCGCGAGCAAAATGGCGCGACTACGGGCGTCATTGTGGTGTTTACCGAAGTGACAGAACTTGTCCTTGCTAAAAATAAAAACTTAGAAAATCAGCAGAAAGTATCAGAAGAATTGTTTTTTTCAAAAAAAGAACTGGCATTTCAGAAAGAGGAGAAAGGGAAACGAGCAGCAGAATTGGGAATCGCTAATAAAGAATTGGCATTTCAGAAAGAAGAGAAAGGGAAGCGAGCAGCAGAGTTGGGCATTGCTAATAAAGAATTGGCATTTCAAGATGATGAGAAAGAAAAACGGGCAGAAGAGCTCATAATAGCCAATAAAGAGCTTATTTTCCAGAATGATGAGAAGGAAAAACGAGCTGCGGAACTCATAATAGCCAATAAAGAACTTATTTTCCAGAATGATGAGAAAGAAAAACGGGCTGGTGAATTAATAGTTGTCAATAAAAAACTTGAATTTCAAAATAAAGAGAAAGAAAAACGGGCTGATGAGCTATTTATTGCCAATCAGGAATTGATATTTCAAACGGGAGAGAAAGAAAAACGAGCAGCAGAGTTGGTCATTGCAGATATAGAACTTGATTTTCAAAACAAAGAAAAAGAGAAAAGGGAGATTGCCAATATGAAATTGGAAGCATTCAGTAATTCTTTAAAATTGGCTTCGCAATATTCGCGGAGCTTAATAGAATCCAGTCTTGACCCTTTGGTAACGATTAGCGATGAAGGCAAGATAACGGATGTGAATGAGGCTTCAATAAAAATTACGGGTATAGATAGAGAGTATCTAATTGGTACTGATTTTTCCAACTATTTTACGGAACCCGATAAAGCCGCCAAGGGCTACCAACAGGTTTTTGCAAAGGGTTTTGTGGCAGATTACCCGCTTACAATAAAGCATAAAAATGGAAAATTAACGGATGTAATGTACAATGCCTCCGTTTATAAGGATGATAAAGGGAATGTTTTGGGGGTTTTTGCCGCTGCCAGAGATGTTACGGCTCAAAAATTATTGTCCAACTACTCACTCAGTTTGATTGAAGCCAGTCGTGACCCGTTGTTTACGATTAGCCCCGAAGGTAAGATTACGGATATGAATGAGGCTACCGTGAGAGTGACGGGTGTGTCGCGCCAAGAACTAATTGGCACCGATTTTTTTAACTATTTTACGCAACCTAATAAAGCCAAAGAAGGCTATCAAGAAGTATTTGATAAAGGCTTCGTGGCGGATTATCCCTTGACTATAATGGATGGAAAACTAACAGATGTGCTATTCAATGGCTCAACCTATAAGGATGATAGAGGCAATGTATTGGGTGCCGTAGTGGTGGCAAGAGACATAACGGATCAAAAAAGAATCGAAAAAGAACTCACAGAAGCAAAAGTTGCAGCTGAATTGGCTACGGGTATTGCTGAAGAAGCCAAAAGAAAAGCCGAGGATGCCACTCGAATAGCTGAAGACGCGGTAAAATCAAAGCAACAATTTTTGTCAAACATGAGTCACGAAATTCGGACGCCGATGAATGCCATTATTGGATTCACGAAAGTGGTTTTAAAAACAGAATTATCGGCGAAGCAAAAGGAATATTTGACCGCCATAAAAATGAGCGGCGACTCTTTGATTGTTTTAATCAATGATATTCTGGATTTGGCAAAAGTGGATGCGGGCAAAATGACATTTGAAAGAACACCTTTCAAAATGGCATCGTCTATATCCGCTATGTTGCATTTATTTGAAACTAAGATTCAAGAAAAGAATTTAGAATTGGCGAAGGAATACGATAGTAATATTCCTGAAGTGTTAATTGGTGATCCTGTGCGGTTGCACCAAATTATCTTAAATTTGGTCAGTAATGCCGTCAAATTTACCGCCAAAGGACGCATAACCGTACAAGTGAAAGTAGTCAATGAAGACAAAGAGAATGTAAGCATAGAGTTTGCGGTTTCTGATACGGGTATTGGCATATCTGAAAATGAAATGACAAAAGTATTTGACAACTTCCAACAGGCATCGAGTAACACGGCACGGTTATTTGGTGGTACTGGTTTGGGGCTGGCTATTGTAAAACAATTGGTGGAGCAGCAGGGTGGGGTTGTAGTAGTAAAAAGCACCCTTGATGTGGGCTCAACGTTCAGTTTTACCTTAGATTTTCAAAAAACAGCGGCAAAAGCAGAAATGGAAACGGAAATTATGGAATTAAATACCGCCATCAAAAACATAAAGGTCTTGGTGGTGGAAGATATGGCTTTGAATCAGCTATTGATGAGGGCGATTTTAGATGATTTTGGTTTTGAACGCGATATTGCTGCCAATGGGAAAATTGCAATTGAAAAATTAACCCAAAGGGATGCGCACGGAGCACTTACAATATATGATATTATACTGATGGATTTGCAAATGCCCGAAATGAATGGCTTCGAGGCAACAGAGTACATTCGCAATACCATGAAATCTAAGATTCCCATTATTGCGCTCACTGCCGATGTTACTACGGTTGATTTAGCAAAGTGTAAGGCTGTGGGCATGAATGATTACCTTGCAAAACCGATTGATGAACGGCTTTTATACAGTAAAATAGTGGGTCTGGTTAAAAAACCTATTGCACATAGTACAAATAAAGAAAACAATCATGTGCCCATTAAAAAAATTAGGTGTACGAACTTGGATTATTTAAATAAAATGACAAAATCAAATCCCGTATTAATGATGGAAATGATTGAGGCTTATTTGGCGCAAACGCCTTTTTTGATTAAAGAAATGAAGAGTAGCTTTCATGAAAGCGATTGGGTTATATTACAATCTGTTCTGCATAAAATGATTCCCTCTTTTTCCATTATGGGCATAAATACAGACTATAGTTACATGGCAAAGGATATTTTAAAATATGCCCGTGAAGAGCAAAAAGAGACTGATATTACAGCATCTATTGAGCAACTTGAAAGAATTTGTATTCAGGCTTGTGAAGAATTAGAAGAAGAAATTAATAAAATAAAAGTCGATAAAGCATGAACAATATAAATAAAATAAAGCTTTTTTTGGTAGATGACGATGTCGTATTCCTAAAACTATTGGAGATTGAGTTTCTCCAAAATGCTGATTTTGTAATCGAAACGTTTCCAACGGGTGAGTTATGCGTGAAGAATTTGATGCACAATCCTGATGTTATAATTTTGGATTATCATCTGGATGGGATTGAAAAAGATGCCATGAATGGTATCCAGACACTGGATAAAATAAAAGCCATTAACTCAGATATTCCAGTAATAATGTTATCTTCACAAGATAAGATAGAGGTAGCCATCGATTGTATGCACCACAGGGCGGCTGATTATGTTGTCAAAAGCGAAACGGCATTCATGCGTTTACAAAAAATTATTACCAATATTTTCAGCTATAAAAAAATGGAGAAAGAATTGAGCTGGTATATGGATAGGATGTGAGTATCGCAAAGAAATTCAAAGTCTCTATGTAGCCGTATATCCAATTCAAATATTTCTTTTAAAAAGTTGAGCAACAAGTATTTGGAAATTAAACGTGTAAAAGCCTACCCCCTCAGTACCGATTCTCAAAATGCTGATTTTTTGTCTAAACGCCTGATTTAAGGTTTAGTCTAATTCCCCCATTTCGGCTTACTGCAATTACCATATAATATGAAAACGGACACGAACAACACGAAGGAAAGAACAACCACAAATACTAAAACTAAAGAAGAACCTTTCACCGTAGTAGCTATTGGTGCATCCGTAGGAGGATTGGAGGCAGTAAGCGAACTTTTGAGAAATTTGGCACCTGACACGGGTATGGCGTTCATCTACGTTCAGCACCTCAATCCAGACCATAAAAGCCTTCTTACCTCTATTTTATCCAAGATAACTAAAATGCAGGTGCAAGAAGTAGAAAACATGGAGCACATTGCGCCCAATAATGTTTATGTGATTCCTACCAATAAAATAATAGAAGTAACGGATGGACATATCAAATTACTGAACCGACCAAAGAATAGCTCTACTATTTCCATTGATGTCCTTTTTTCCTCACTTGCCGAAACCCATAAAGAAAATGTGATAGGCATCATCCTTTCTGGCAATGCAAGCGATGGCACAATCGGCTTGAAAGCCATTAAAGATGCGGGGGGATTGACCTTTGCGCAGGATGATTCGGCTCAAGCGAGCAGTATGCCCCATTCTGCTATTGCGGAAGGCATCGTTGATTTTGTTTTATCACCAACGGAAATTGCCCAAGAGTTGTCTTATCTCAGTTTAAATGGATTTAAAAAACGCCCCCTGAAAAGCTATAATACTGAGGGGGTAGCTGAAAACAGCAATTCCGAATTGAATACCATTTTCGAGCTTTTGCGTAAAGAAACGGGCGTTGATTTCAGCCACTATAAAATGGCGACTATTAAAAGGCGACTTAGCCATAACATGCAAGAGTGTGGCGTAAAAACAATAAAAGGGTATTTAGACGTTTTACAAATCAATAAAAAAAACGAAATAAATCTGCTTTACAAGGACTTACTGATTAATGTCACCAGTTTTTTTAGAGATACAGAGGCGTTTCAATATCTCAAAACCACACTTTTTCCTGCACTTTTGGCGAGTAAAACCGTCAACGACACTCTGCGAATATGGGTGCCAGCTTGTTCTACGGGCGAAGAAGCCTATACATTAGCGATGATACTCGATGAATTACAGGGTGAAAATGATAAAAAAATACCCATCCAAATTTTTGCAACCGACCTCAGTGAAGAAGCCATCCGAATGGCGCGCGTGGGAGAATATACCCAAACGGATTTGAAAACAATCGCGCCAAAATACATAAATCGATATTTTACAAAAATAGGTGATACATATAGGATTGTTAAAGAGCTGCGTGAAATGTGCGTATTTGCGCCACATAATATCCTGCGTGACCCGCCTTTTTCACGCATGGATTTTGTGAGCTGTTGCAATTTGTTGATATATTTTGACACTGCAGCTCAAAAAAAGGTTTTCACAACCCTGCACTTCGCTTTGACTGAGGGGGGGTACTTAATGCTGGGCAAAGCAGAGACAGTG
>JANMYC010000770.1:0-2178 GCA_031381715.1 Saprospiraceae bacterium | reverse complement strand
AATTTTAAATACAACCACTCCAACTGGGGCAGTTGCTCATCGACTGGCAATCTGAATTTTAGTAGTCGCTTGCTTTTTGCTCCCGAAGAGGTGCAAGATTACGTCATAATCCACGAGTTAGCCCACCTCATTGAACTCAATCACTCCGATAGATTTTGGAAATTGGTCAGCGACGCCATGCCCGATTATGCCCAAAAAGAGAAATGGCTCAAAGTGAATGGGCATATTTGTCGGTTTTAAAAAGGCAAAAATTCACTATCTCGCCACCACAAATTTCTTCGTAACGGATAATTCGTCGGTAGAAATCCTTAAAAAATAAATGCCTGAACCCAACCAATTCGTCGCAATATCAGTCTTTTGCGCGATTAAATCAGCCTTCGTTATTTTACGTTGAAACACATTTTGACCTAAAGAATTGTGTATTGAAATCTTTCCATTTGAAGTTTCGGGCAATTGGAATACCACAAAAAGCATTTCATCTACTGGATTAGGTGCGACTTTCAAAACACCGTAATTAATGTTACCAACTGGTAAACCCAAGCTGCGCCTCAACTCTTGATAAGAATTATCAATGTTTAGCCGCCCACCAGTTACTGTTCTTCCTTGTAAATTAGAGACAGTGTCAACACCTCTCAGTATTGCACCTTTCACGAGGTTCATGGCAGCAACGGGGTCAGTTTTGGATAAGTCACATAAATTCATTGCGGGCATACTCCACAGCAAAGCCGCTGCACCAGCCACAAGAGGGGAAGCAAAAGAAGTGCCGTTGTCCGTTTTTGTTTGGTTATTATCAGCCAAGAGCAAAACCCCGCGCCCCGGTGCCGCAAGATGCACGTATTTTTCATTGTACGCGGAATTGTCGGTTATATCATTTACATCCGAAGCTGTAACCGCAACGATACTTTCCCTTGCACAAAGCGTGGGCATATCTCCTATTTTTTCAACATCATCGTTTGTATTAACTACTGCGAGAAAATTCAGGATGCCATATTTACCCAGCGAATCATAGACGGTGCATAATAATGGTTGGTCAGTAGGGCTTGAATTGATAAAACCACCTGAAAAATTAGTTATCGGCACAAATGCACCTTGTTTTCCGCTTGAATTTCTGTACAATTTATGCTTTGTTAAAACATAATCGTAGGCTCTGATTACAGCCGCTTCATCAACTACACCACTGATAAGCATAAGTTTCACTTGCCAATTGATGCCAGAGATGAGTTTACCATTATTACCCGATGCCCCAATAACTCCTGCAACGCTTATACCATGTTGCAAATCTCTTGGCTCTATGAATGAGCTTGAATGATTGTCCTTTCCTCCACTAAAGGCAACACCACGATAATCATCCACATAGCCATTACCGTCGTCGTCAATATCATTATTAGGAATTTCATCATTATTCAGCCAAATATTGGCTTGCAAATCTTCAGCATTTCGGTCTTTGAATCCTTTTTCTAAAATAGCGACTACTATCGTATCACCACAAGCCGTTAAGCCGCCCGTCGTTTTATCCCATACTGAGGAGGCACCAATTTTGGATAATGCCCATTGTTCTGAAAACTGAGGGTCATCGGGGCTTCGCCGTTCTTCCACAAAATGATTGAATTGGAGTGCTGATACTGAGGGGGTCGTTTGAAGCAAAGTCCAAATCATTTTTTCATCATAAATATCACTATCAAAATGAAATGAATAGATGCGTAAATTCGGAGAAACAAGCGTAAAATACTCGTGCCCAGAACCATCAAATTCAGTTAAAATTAGTTTTTTAAAATCCGTAAAAAATTGATTTTCAGCAAGTTGAAAGATTATTTCACCTTTTACATGATTACTTTTTTGAGCAATTAATTCTGCTTTTTGAGCTTTAAGTAGAATCGAAAATAATATAAAAACTAAAATAAGGTTCGATGCTTTTAACATGATTTAATAATTTTTTAGTGAACGAAGATTCATTGATTACCTTATACAAATTTAAGCTACTTTGACATGCTTATCAATTTTTTCTTAGTTAGGAGATGTACTTTAACCTTTTAGAGTGTTCTTATAAAACCTTATTTAACCTTTAAATTTAATAATATACTTCAATAGAAGAAAATATTGAGGAATCCACTCCTCAAATGTCTCTATTGTTTTTCAATAAAATAATCCACCAAATCACTCCATTCCTGTTTTAATGAA
>JANMYC010000762.1:0-2751 GCA_031381715.1 Saprospiraceae bacterium | reverse complement strand
ATCGGTTTTAATACGGTCAATAATATCTTTTCCATTCCTGATGAACCAAGCAGCATTTACCCTAAAGGCTGATTGGGTATATCGTATGCCGATCTCAAAATTTTGCGCCTTTTCAGGAACCAAATTTGGATTGCTTAAATTAGACGAATTATTAAAATATAAATCTGTAAAAGTAGGTATTCTGAATGTTTTACCCCAAGTTGAGTACATTTTTATGTTGTCATTGAATCTATAACCCACGTCAATTCCGGGGAAGAAATCACCGCCAAAATCTGAAAATTTAGAATACATCACGCCCGGCGTAATATCCAATTTATCATTTAAAAAATGAAAACGGTGCTCCACAAAAATAGCGGATTGCTTTCGGTCAGTTGTATCTAATTTCAAACTACGAAACTTGGTTTTTTGTAAACTCAGACCAACGCCCGTAGTTCCGAATTTACTTTCATAACTGCTCTGGATTTCACCACCAAAAACATCGCTTGTGGTGCTATTGAAAATGGGTGAATTACGGACAAAATAGTAATCATCAGCGTTTTTTCTCCAATAAAAACGGGGTGTAATCCGCATTTTATCCGTTTTAAAAGTAGTATTGGCGGATGCAAATGTTGTTTTTATCGTTTCATATTCGTCGGTTGAGTTATCGACAAAAAGAGCTGCATATTTATTACTTGCGGGCCCCGCATAAAAACCGCTGCCACCAAATTTCCTATCAGTATGACCCGCCATGAGGTCAATTTTTTGATTTAAAACGTTTAATTGGCTTTGCGCAAAATAATTATCGATGCTATAATCGGTATTTTTACGATAACCTTCCGACGATTGGCGAGAGTAGGAGAGGCGAACGGGCATATTTTGGGATGGGATAGAAACGCCCGCTTTGAGAGCTAAAGTCGCTAATTCACCGTAATTAGCACTGAAACTTGCGCCCCCCTCAGTAGAAACCTTTCTTGACACGATATTAATGACGCCCGCAAAAGCATTTTGACCGTAAATACGAGCGCCAGAGCCTTTCAAAATCTCAATGCGCTCAATATTTTGAATATCAATGGGCAAGTTGAGTGAATGATGACCAGACTGAGGGTCGGCCAAAGGAAATCCATCCAAAAGTACCAGAGTCTGGTCAAAAGTACCTCCTCTGATATTGGCGTCCGCTTGCACGCCACCCACACCTCTTTGGCGAATATCTACACCACTGCAATAGCTGAGTAATTCGGCAATATTGCGCGAAGGAAGTCCTTCTATCTGCTTGCGGGTAATGATTTCAATATTCCTACTCACTTCTGAAAAAGGCACTTGTAGACGATTCTCCTTAATAATAATGTCTTTTAAAAGAACGGAATCAAGATTTTGAGCTGAAATAGTGTTGAAAAGAATGAAAGTTGAAATAAGTAATTGGATACTTTTCCTCATTTAGTCGCTTGTTTAATTAAAAATTGTTTGAAACCATACAAAAAAACTTTATTAGGTATTTTAAGCCACGAACCTGCCTTTGTCGGCAGACAGGTTCATCGGATTACACGAATTACACGAATTTACGTGTTGACAATTTTAACTAATTTCACGAATAAATTGCCCTTAAGGGCAATTTTAGTGTTATTCGCTTTAATTCTGTCAACATCTAAATTAGTGTAATTCTTGTAATCTGTTGAATTCGTGGCTTAATAACTTTTATGTATGGTTTCAAAAAAAATTGTTGTAATTCTTTATAGAAATCGGCGCAAATGTAGGAAAAGTATCACCAAAAATGACGTTTGTCGAAAAATGAATGTCAAATTTATGTCAGTTTACCTTTCATTCTGAATCAGTAATTCCAGTATTTTATGGGTAATTGTTCTTTTCGTAAATACATGATTATCAATGGATTGTACAGGAATGACTCGTTTTGTGCTACCTGAAATAAAAACCTCATCCGCTTCAAAAACCTCACTCATAGTAATGTCTCTTTCTTCAAAATTAAAGTGATTTTGGAGGACTTTTATGACATTTTTACGCGTTATACCGTGTAAAATATTGCGAGAAGGGGTGGAGACAGTGCCATTTTTAACGATAAAAACGTTGCTTCTGGATAGCTCTGAAATGATACCTCCCGAATGGTACAGCACATCTTGAGCGCCCGCAGCCTTCATTTTGGGCAAGTTTTGAATGGGTACAATATAGTTAATTGTTTTAATATCAGGCAACTCACGAATGTGTTCCACAAGCATTAATTTTATAGAATCTTTATGCTCAGGCAACATGAATGGTTTGGCTAACATCATCACATTGGGGCGAGTCGGTGTATATCCATCTTCGGAATAGCCACCTGTACACAACAGCTTGATTCCCAATAACTTATGAGGATTTAATTTTATCAAATCTAAAATATTTTCTCTCAAATTTTCCCTTGAATACGGCAAATCTAAGCCAAGCCTTGAGGTAGAAGATTCAAATCTATCCAAATGTTCTTCCATAAAAATGGGCTGACCATCCATGGCTCTGAAGAAATCAAATACGCCATAACCCCTCAGTATAGAGAGGTCTGTGATATGAATTTTAGCTTCCGCAATTGGAACTATCTGCCCGTTGACAAAGGCATACTCTTGACCGTTAATTAACATAAGATAAATTATTGAAAAATTCAAAATTTGAAGATTTGGTTATTTGACCCACAGCCCAATAACCAAATCTTCAAATAACCGAATCAACAAATCGCCAAATCACCCATAAAAGGCAATTACCGAAATTTCAACATTGACAAATTTGGGCAAC
>JANMYC010000631.1:0-5174 GCA_031381715.1 Saprospiraceae bacterium | reverse complement strand
TCAAAAGTTACCACTCGTGAGCAAAGAAAGATTTTTAAAGTAATTATTACGAGCAGTTTAGTTGTTTTATTTGCAGTTGTCCTTTTTTGGATTGCAAGCGGAATAATTACTAAAAAAAGTAAAACATCTTAATTGTGCCTTATTTAGTACAAAAAGTACAAAAATAACAGGCATATTATTTCAGAGATGCGTAACTTTGTCAAGGCAATTGCAGCAAAATATGGATTTACAATATATTTCTCTAAATTTTTTAAAATCATAACAGAATATGTGGTCAGATGAAATTAATTATGTTTTTCAATACACTTTTGTTACTTTATTATTATTGATGAATTACTGTAAAAACAACCGTTATTTGGAAAAATTTCCTGTTTGGAAAAAGCCAGATTATGACTTATTGGCACTTTTTCTTATTCCTTACTTTGCCATTAAATATGCTTATAAGTTTCATCTTTGGTAGTTAAAATATTGGCACATCAAAAACACTTCA
This sequence comes from Saprospiraceae bacterium, assembly GCA_031381715.1. GTDB lineage: Bacteria > Bacteroidota > Bacteroidia > Chitinophagales > Saprospiraceae > JAAFJT01. The sequence goes on along the minus strand of JANMYC010000631.1, from coordinate 4,684 downwards.
GATAAAAAAGCCCTACCTGTTCCTCCACGAACAAATAGGGCAATAGCTGTAACACAGCCAAGTCTTTTTCATATTTTGTAATTGGTGGAGGACATTTACAAAATGTGTGTAAATGTACAAAAAGCTAAAAAATAACAGGCATATTATTTCAGAGATGCGTAACTTTGTCAAGTCTTACGGCTTTTTTAAAAAGGTAGTCCATAACCTGTTATTTTTAGCTGTAAGATATAAAAACGTCTTTGATATGAATTTAAAACAGAAGTTGGTCGTAGTAGTCGGTGTTTTTGCCTTATCTGTGGGTAATGGCATGATAGCATCAACGGCTTATGACAGTTCAACGGCTTTAATTGTGGCAGTTATTAGCCTGTTTGGTGGACTGATTTGGTTTAGTCGCCCAACAAGCCAAAGCCATAATTCAAAGGCTTAAAAAAGGAAAGGGGACGTTACAGCGTCCCCTTTCCTTTTTTAATCGCCCTTAATCTTTTCTCTAAAAAATGTCTTCATATTTACAATTAAGCAACCGTAGAAGCCTATCAATATCCACCCTTTTAAGGCTCTCAAAGTTATTGTCTTTCCAGACATACCAAGTCCTGTGTGCAATATCTAAGGCTCTTATTATTCTTGAATCTGCTACTTGACCGCTCAGATTGAGTAGCTCAGGCACATCTTTGGCTTTTTCTATAATGCGTTCATAAATTGTCATATTTTGCCCATTTTAAAGTTATCTTAAAGAGTCTTTTAAAAAGGTAAAATTACAATCTTTATTTATACTGTGCAAATATCTACACATTTATTAGTATAAATAATTGCATTAATAATAGTATATAATATTGCATATTAATTTAATTGATTGTATCTTTGATATATCAATCAAAAGAGATTGGATGCGAAACAGAACGCTATGTTTCTGAATTAATTACCAAAAAACAATTTTAAAGAATGAGCGATTTGGCAAAATTCATTGTCATAGTTGTTCTTTTCATTTGCCTTTACAATATTGCAAAAGGAATGAATGACAAAGACAAGAAGTAAATGAAAAGGGGTGACGCTCGCAACGTCACCCCTTGATTTTTTTTCTTAAAACTGCTTTTAGTCTGTTACTGACTTAGGCGACTGCATACCCAATATAGACACAATTAAAGCCAAGATAGCAACTATTATAGCCGTATCAGAACTGTAACCCAATGCCTTTGCGAGTAAACCACCGCTTACGCCAGCCACAAGTAAAAAGCCATTCCGAATTAAAAATCCTTTTTTCATAATTACAGATATTTTAAACCTATTGTAAGAAAACACAGGCGATGAGCGTTGCCCAAAAACTTACAATTGGCAACACAAAGTTAATGTATCTTTTAGTAAGTATGCGAAGTTTTACATACTTTTAATTAATGGATAAAAGAACCATTGTTTATCTATCAATAAATATTGCTATTTATTGATAGTTTGCCGTAATTTTACCAAGATTTTTAAATTCAAATTATTATAAAAATGGTAGATATAACAAATTTCACAGATTCGGATAGTCATAAAAAAGTATTACAAATGGAGAGTGTTGATTCCTATAATGTGAAAGAAAAAATCACAGTTTCAGCTTCATCTGATGATAATTCTTTTGTGATTAGTGCTACTGAGTTTTCTGAAAATTCTAACTATGAAAATACTATTAATTTAGAGTTGACTAAAAATGAATTTTATAGATTTCTCCAATTAGCTACAACACTTTTTCAAGAATCTCCTTTTGGTGGATAGCAAAGAACGGAAAGTATTTTGATGCTTCCAACAGCCGCAGTTAAACCCGATTTTTCTGTAAATTTTTTTAGCTTGACATTTATATTATGAGACTCCTCGTTTCTTATTTCTTTAAGAAAGAACAATGCTCCATATTCAGAATTAGTTATTTTCTTATCCTCTTCTTTACAGTATTGCAGCATATTGCCCACATTAAAAAGCTTTTTCTTAGCTTTCAACCACAATTGAAAAGAATCATTATTTGAATACAACTTTTCCAATAAATTTTCAGCTAAAACAGCTAATTTCCTAATACCTTCTAAAGTATTACCCATGTTTATAAAATTTAAGGCTGACGTAATCTGCTGGGCAACATCTTCATCAAAATCGTTAAAGTGTAAAACAAGTTTACTTAATTCAACTTTTTCGTCTTTAGAAATATCATTATTTTTATTAATGATATTTTCTAAATCTTCAATATTATGCTTTAAGTCATCAATCTCTTTGTCCTTTAATAATTTACCTTCTTTTAAAGGTTTATAATAGCAGAAATAAGCGGCTATTAATACGGCTACAATAAACGCTGTTCCTATCCCAATGTAATTTTGAGTTTTTTTATCCATATTTTATTGAGTTTAATTATTTTCAATTACATTTTATCCTTGCTCTATTATGGCTATTTCTGCTTTAGTTAAGCCATATAAGGCATATATAAGGCTATCAATTGCTTTTTCTTCTTCTTGGCAATCTTGCTCCAATTGTTTTTTGCCCAAAATTTTATCAACCAAATCTGTAATCTGAATTTTAATTGAGTCATCGGCTTCGGGTATCGGTACTTGACGAACATAGGATATTTTTAATCTTGCAAAACCACCTCTTATAAAGTCACAAATTTGGCTGAGGAAAAAACGACTAACAGATGAATTTAAAGCACCTAACAAATACTTATCTTCGCTTATTATCAAGTGTGTATTATCATTTCCATATAACCCCTCAGTATCATAAGTAAAAGCAGCTATTTCACTACTAATACCTGCAAACATAATTTTAGGCTTATCAAATTCTTTGTAATAATCAACAGCATCTTGGATTTCAAACCATTGATAATTACCTTCTTTTCGTCCTTTCCAATCTCCTTTATGGTCTTTGGGTTTGGGGCATAATTTATCATAATTCTGAAAAAGATATTCTTTTACTGAGGGGTAATCGTTTATATCAATACCACGTCTTGTAAATATTAAGTATCTTTCTGCGTTGGGTGCTTTATACCTTTTCACATCACGACCTGCTAAAAAAGGTTTGATAATGTCAGCAGCCGTTGGGTCTTTGGCTATAAGTTTGTCTTTTGTGACAGCATCAATAACAAAGGCTTCGTTTAAGCCTGTTTTTATACCATAAAAAATTTGCTCAACGTCAATAAATTCGCCTATTCGCTTACCTTCTTTACGAATAGTCACGTATTTTGAGAGTGGCTTGCCTGTATTTTTGATTTTATCTAATAGACTTTGTTGTTTAGCACTGGTCAATTTCCACCCCTCAGTATCAAGCGCATCAGAATTGAGGGTTATGCAATTTTGGTGAAAGTAATCAAACAAAGACAATCCATCAAAAATCAAATCTTTTGGTGTAAGGCATTGAAAATTAATACTTTGTAAGGTTTCACTTTGCAAATTTCCTTCTTCATTGTAGGTTTTATCAGGTTGCGTATTCTCAAAACAAATGATGGCGGGGTAAGCCGTTGCTTCCTTAAAAACGGGTAGTTCACCAAAGTCAATAATGCTAACGGGACGGTACTGCCTTAAAAACTGCCTTAAACCACGCCCATAACCTACACGCATAAACTTATTAGAAACTATCATGCTAAACACACCCGAAGGACGCAACAAAGAAAAACTTAGCTCTATGAAATATACCAAAATATCACTCATGCCACTGCCCGCCTTGTAAAATTTATCTGCAAACATTTTTAGAGCAGGGGATAGTTCTTCTTGCGAAATGTAGGGTGGATTTCCAATAATGATGTCAAAGCCCCAAAAGTCAGCTTTTTCGTTTAATACGTCTGGAATCTGAAAACGCCATTCAAAGGCTTTACGGCAAAGGTTATCATATTCGGCTCTTTCTTGCTCAAGTCGTTCTTTTTTCTTTTGCAAGCGTTCTATACTTCGTTCTTCTTTTTCGCTATGTTCTAAAGTAATAACTTCCCCAAAATCAAGAGTAACTTGTACGGCTTGGTCGTCTTTATCCTTAATTTTATACTTTTGAAAAAGTTCTGTCTTTATTTTCTGAATATCGTTATCCCATACATCTCGCCTATCTGATAATCCTTTGGAAATACGTTTTTTTAAATCATCTAATTCCGTCCTAATTAACTGTTTTTGTTCACTGCTTCGCTCTTTATAATAATCGTGACGGCATATTCTGAATTGCTCAATCGGATTTTTAACTATATCGCCCGTGACTTGCAAAGGGAAACGCCCCACGAGTGAATCACCCGAAAATATATTGATGTCAAGATTAGGTAGGGTTTCAAGTTCCGTGAAATTAGATTCTGATGTAAAAAAAGTATTTTTTAGTAATTCAATCCATAGCCTTAATTGGCAGATAGATACGGATTTGGGGTTAATATCTACCCCAAATAGACAATTTTCGATAATAGTTTGCTTTTCTCTAAAAATGGTTTCTTGAATACGTTGGCTTACTTGGTCTTTGAGTGAATAAGTGAAAAGGTTAGATTCATTATTGCGATAAATATGTAATTCGTCGTTCTTAACTTCGACACGACAAGCAATAGGTTTACCTTCTGAATCTATCAAAATACCTAAATCTGATTTTATCGCTATCATTTCGTTGAGTGCTGAAACAAGGAAATGACCAGAACCTACTGAGGGGTCACAAATTCGGATTGAATTGATAGCAGAATTAAATTTTTGCTTATCGTCTTTTTTGAAACGGTGGG
>JANMYC010000624.1:0-1823 GCA_031381715.1 Saprospiraceae bacterium | reverse complement strand
ATTGAAGGTTATGCGATTATGGCGCCGACTATTCGCCGCCCAAAAACGGTTACTGTCTTTTTTGTCGCTCAATTTGACAAGCCTTTTGAGACATTTAAAGGCTGGCGCAAAGGGCAATTGGAAGATATAAAAGACGATATGATTGAAGGCGAAAGGGTAGGGGCTTACGTCAGTTTTGCGACACAAGTAGGGGAAATTAGGAAAATGAAAGTCGCCATTTCTTACGTCAGCGAAGAACAAGCCCGTTTGAATTTGACAACAGAATTACCGCATTGGAATTTTGAACAAGCTGTAAAAGACAGCCGCACGGATTGGAATAATTGGTTAAAACGCATTGAAATTGAAGGCGGTACAGATACCGAAAAACGCCGTTTTTATACCGATTTATGGCACGCTTTGCAAGGCAGACGCATCATTTCAGATGTAAATGGGCAATACAGCGATATGACAGGTGCTGAACGAAAAATCAAACAAATTCCTTTGGATGCAAACGGCAAACCGAAATTTAATCATCATAATTCCGATTCGTTTTGGGGCGCGCAATGGACTTTGAATACGCTTTGGCATTTGGTTTATCCCGAAGTCACGGAGTCATTTGTCAATTCGATGGTGATGATGTACGAAGACGGCGGCTTGATTCCACGTGGTCCCGCGGGCGGCAATTACACGTATGTGATGACGTGTGCGGCGACGACACCTTTTATCACGAGTGCTTATTTGAAAGGTATCAAAGGTTTTGACATTGAAAAGGCGTATGAAGGTTTGCGTAAAAATCATTTTCCGGGTGGTATGATGAGCAAGGCGGGGTACGAACACACTACTTTCAAAGGTGGCGGCATTGAGTATTATATGGAGCGTGGCTACGTGCCGCACCCCCTCAGTAAAACCCGCTATGGTTTTCACCAAGACGGCTCGACGCAGACTTTGGAATATGCGTATCAAGATTTTGCCCTAGCACAAATGGCTAAAAAATTGGGTAAAATGGACGATTATGCCCTTTTTATGAAACGGGCTGAAAATTATAAAAACATCTGGAATCCCGAACTTGGCTGGATGTGGAACAGAACTTTGGACGGCAAATGGGCTGACAAAGTGGATATTTTGCGATACGACAATGGTTGGGAAGAAGGCAATGCGGCACAATGGACGTGGTTTGTGCCGCACGACGTGCAAGGTTTAATCAATTTGATGGGCAGCCGAGAAGCGTTTACTACTAAACTGAACGCTTCTTTTGAAAAGGCACAAAAGCATGGTTTTACCTCAGGAAAATCGCACGATAAAGAGACACAAGAAGAATTGAAAAGAGTATATATCAATTATGGCAATCAACCGAGTATCGAAACGGCTCATTTATTCAATTATTCGGGTGCGCCGTGGCTGACGCAATATTGGTCCCGTCAAATTGTTGAAAAGGTTTACAGTGGCATTTCACCCGAATACGGTTACAGTGGCGATGAAGACCAAGGCTTGATGGGCAGTCTGTCGGTTTTATTGAAAACGGGCATTTTTTCAGTCAATGGCGGTACAACAGCCGAGCCGTTTTATGAAATCAGCAGCCCAAGTTTCAACAAAATCACGTTTCATTTGAATCCAAAATATTATTCGGGTAAAACATTTACAATTGAAGCGAAGAATAATTCGGCTAAAAACTATTATATCCAATCGGCACAATTGAATGGTCAGAGCCTCGACCGTCCGTGGATTTTGCATGAAACGCTTGTAAAAGGTGGGAAATTGACTTTGAATATGGGTGAAAAGCCGAATAAAGGGTGGGGTAGTAAGCCTGAATATGCACCTGTTTCGATGTCGGGTGGTTCTAAGTG
>JANMYC010000602.1:0-1559 GCA_031381715.1 Saprospiraceae bacterium | reverse complement strand
TCAAAATAGCTATGCCGTATTGCTCATTGAGTCGCTGATATTCTACAAATCGGGTACAGATTTGTGGAACTCCCGCCTGTATATAGTCTAAAAATTTATTGGATAACGATAGTTGATAACTCAAGCCTTTATCTTCTGACATTTGGATGCCGATGTGGGCTTGTGCCGTTATCGCTGGCAGCTTTTCAGGTAAAATATAGCCTAAAAATTTTACCTTTTTTTCTAATTTTTGTTCTTTTACCATACCCCTCAGTATTTCACTCAAATCACCTTCTCCCGCTAACCATAGTACAGCGTTTTCAATGTCGTGCATGGCTTCAATGGTGGTTTCTAAGCCCCTGCCTTCGTTTAAACTGCCTTGGTATAAAATGATGGGTAATGGGTTATTAGTAATGGGTAATGAGGTATTTCGCCTTAATGGTAAATTTCTGATAAGCTCAAATTTCACCCCATACCTTCTTTTAAATTCATCCGCTACACTTTGACTGACCGTATAACAATGCTGCAATTTAGGTACAATGAAACGCTCTAGCCCCAACCATATTTTACGAACAGTCGGGCGGCCAATCACTTCGGGCACTTCTGTAAAAAGCTCGTGGGCATCATACACCATCGTTTTACCCCCCCTCAGTATGTGTACTAAAAAACAAGGTAAAATCGTGTCCAAATCAATCCCACAGATAATATCGAACCGTTGAAAAAGCAACCAAAAGAATAGCCGAATATTGTATTCAAGATAAAAAAACTTACCTTTATTAAAATATAAACTAAATCGCTTATGCTTAATATATTGATTAATAAATGGTTGTGAGTTTTTTAATTTTCTGCCAACCAATAAAACTTCATACCCCTCAGTAGCGAGTGATTCCCCTATGCGAATCATTCGCCTATCATAAACTAAATCATTCGTAACCGTAAATATTATCTTTTTTTTCATTAAAACTTTAAATCAAGCGCTGAATTGAGCATCAAGGTTTTACCGAAGTCTTTTTTTTATTTTTAACAAGGGCAATAACCCCAATCAAAATCCATATCAAATTCAGCGCTGTTGATGGTATTGCCTTGTGATAAACTGTATTAACAAGCAAGCAAAAACTGGCCACCATATTGAGCGATTGATATTGAATGGAATTGGATTGCACTTTTCCGTAAGAATTGAGCCCATAAGCCAATAACAGCAACGCTGCACCCACCCAACCAATTGATTCTACTAAAAAAACTTCCATATTTATATCTGTTTAAAACTTTTATAAAAACAACAACCCAAAATCATTCATTCCGTTAAACGGCTTATTGTACCAAAAGGTCTCAAAATCATCTAATCCTGAGGCTTCATAATCCGCTTTCACATCTTTAAAAGTGAGGATTTCAGTATTTTTAGGCGACAACTTGGGTAAAATATGAGTGACCCATTCCGCTTGTTCTTTACCAATTTGTAGCGTAGAAGTCTCTTTTTTATCGTAAAAAGTAAGTGTTGCCATCTCAAATTGCTTCCCCTTTTTAGTTTTAATAAAAAACTCAATAGTCGGCATTTTACCCAACCAAACGACTTTAGCGGT
>JANMYC010000580.1:0-2260 GCA_031381715.1 Saprospiraceae bacterium | reverse complement strand
CTAATTTCCCAACCTTTATCCACGCCCGCACCCACAAAATAGGGTTTTACAGCCTCTTGAACGGCCTTTTTAACATATAAAAAACCTGTTCCTTTGGGACCTAAAAGCCATTTATGGCAACAAGTTGCATAAAAATCACAGCCCAAATCTTTTAAATTCAGATTCAACATGCCTACACCGTGCGCCCCGTCAATAAAGGTAAAAATGCCTTTAGATTGAGCCCATTCCACTATCTTTTTAATGGGTAAAACCCGCCCCGTGGTACACGTAATGTGCGGAACAGCAATGACTTTGGTCTTGGAAGTGGTCAATTTTTGAAGTTTTTGCATCAGTTCATTATCATCGCCTTCCAAGTCCAAAACCTTCATTTTTAAATGCCCCATTTTAAAACGATTGAGCCACGGCAAAGCATTTCCCACGTGCTCATGATTGGTGAGAATGATTTCATCGCCTTTTTTTAGCGGCAATCCGTTGGCTACAATATTGACCCCCTCAGTAGTATTCTTGGTGAGCGTAATTTCAGAAGCATCTACTTGCACAAATTGAGCAATCCGCTTCCGAATCGCCATCATATCATGCGACATTTCAGCCGTTTCGTCTATGCGCTGCATGGCTTGATATACCTTATCCAAAACCACTTTTGGTGAGGGGCCCAAGGTAGCACAATTGAAAAACGCTCGAGATTTTTCCAAAGTAAAAGCCGCTCGAATCGAGTCCCAATAATCATTTTCGTTTTTAAAAGAGGAAAAAGTAGGTAGTGGGTAGGTTTCAGGCGCAATGGAAGCACCGATAAAAAGCTGAGAAGCTGTTTTCAAAAATGTACGACGGTTGGGCATAGGCTTTTATTGATGAATCCACGAATTTTACTTGAATTATATTTGCATTTGTAATCAATTGCATAGCCTGAGGTCGCTAACGCTCCGTTTAGCCACTGATTTTACTGATATTGACTGATTTTACACTGATTTCTTCTAATTACCCCATTGAAATCAGTGTAAAATCAGTCAATATCAGTAAAATCAGTGGCTAAGAATCGCGCAAGCGATTATAATTACTAAGCCATTTGCATTTTTACATTTAAACATGTGAAATAAATGTAATTCGTGTAAAATTAGTGTAATTCGTGGACAAATGATAACTACAACATCAGCACATAACCATTCGAGGCTAAATTGCCGAAATCATCATAACTCATCCAAATATAGCCATTATTTCCCCATTCACGTCCCCAAGAGTTCAATAATTCGACCATCTTCTTATTTTCATCATAACCGACAACGATAAGTGTGTGCAGACCCGCTGGCGTTTTATCCCCATCAGCAGCATTCCAAGTGCGAGCTTGGCGCAAATTCTTAAATTCATTAGTGATTTGTAATTCCACAATCACAGGATTTCCACGCGTGATGGCTTTACGCAAATCATACATTTTTTGCTGTGGGCGCGTCGTTGGCTGAAAAAGTTTGATATAATTCTTGATTTTATACTTTACACCCGCATTTACTGAGGGGGTCAAATTGGGCGATTCATAAGGCAGAATAGCCGCCGAAACTGTACCATTAGTCGCTAAAAAGGCTAATTCATCCTCAATAGTACCTTGTGGCAAGTTGAGTTTAATGAAATCGGGCGATAAATTATCCTTGTAATTATTATTCAGATTGATGTAAAATTCCAAACAACTCGTGATGGCATAACAATCAGCAGGCGATGTTACGGGCATTTTACGAGGCGGCATCATATAGGATTTAAGGCTTTGCTCTGCCAATAATTCCTTGGACGACGAACCAACGCCTTCAATCGTTTTTAAAAATTTCTCAATGTTTTGGACATCCGAAATACCGAATTTCCCTCTTGCACTGTACGTACCAGTTGATGGAACTGCGGTAGGTTTAGGGTTTTGAGCTGTTAAAACTGAGCTAAATCCCGTAGTTAAGCTAAAAAAGATGATTAAATTCTTCATACTGAAATGTAGTTTTGAATCCTTAACGCTTTATTTAAATTTTTCTTGTTTGATGAAAGATTGTTTTTGAAAACTAAATAAAAAAGATATTTTTTTTCAAATTCACATAATTTTCAAGCACCAATCACGTTAATGATTTATCCTCCTCTAAAAATACCCACCTTTCAAAGCTGTACTAAATTGCACATTCATAACCACATTTAAAAATCGGCTCATCAAAAGCCAAAAATTAGACATAGATAAAGCATGTTTCAATCTCTACATTTTAAAGTATTAACTTCATTTAAAATAATCAGCATTTTC
>JANMYC010000575.1:0-1529 GCA_031381715.1 Saprospiraceae bacterium | reverse complement strand
TAAGCGAATGATGCTGTTATATTTTGTTTTATCGATTATTTATCTTCAAAGTCTCATTGTTTTTAGCCCAATCACCTTTGAGAATAAATATTTTCTCGTAACGACCTCTTTGGCATTGTTTGGCATTGGTTTTTATATTTTCTCATTAAAATTAGATGCTGTAAAAGATTTACAAAATAGGGAGTTTTTAATTGCGCAAAAAGAAGCATGGTTCAGGAGTATTTTTGAAAATGTACCCACTGGGATTATTTTATACGATACCAATTACCAACCTTTTAAATCTAATAAATTCATTCAAGATTTTTTGGGTTATTCAGAAAAAGAACTTTTTGATATCGGTATTCATAATTTAGTTGAGAAAGAGGATTTGATACGAAAGGAAGATATTTTAGATTATGCCAATCGGTCTCGGATTTATGAACAGAGAATTAGAAACAAAGCGGGTCAACAGTTATGGGTACGTGTAAAATTGGCACCTATGGAGATTGATAATAAGCAGTTTTTGATAGCGATGTTGAATGACATCACCGCTGAAAAAGCAAATGATATGCAGTTGAGAGAATTTACGCAACAACTCAAAGTCCACAATGAGGCTTTGGAAGAGTTCAGCTACGTAATTTCTCATGATTTGCAAGAGCCATTGAGAATGATTACGGGTTTTACTCAAATAATAAAGAAAAAGTATTTGCCCAAAATCAACGAGCCACAAGCGGATATTGATTTTAATTTCGTCATTGATGGTGCTAAGCGCATGAGTGCCCTTATTCGAGATATGTTGGAGTATTCGAGGTGGAGCACAAGAGCTTTGCCGAATGAAAAAGTGGATGTCAATGAGGTTTTGAAAGAAACTTTACAAAACTTGGCTGTTACTATATCTGATGGTAACGCTGAAGTTATAAGGACCTACATGCCCACAATTCATACGAATAGGTTAATGCTTGGTCAAATTTTCCAAAATTTAATCGGAAATGCCATAAAATATGCTCATCCCAATCGCGCACCGATTATCAATATCAGTCTGGATATCAGAGCCAAAGACTATCTTTTTACAATAAAAGACAATGGTATTGGTTTTGAACCCCAATATAACAGCCGCATTTTTGGTATTTTTCAGCGCCTCAACTCCAAGAAAGATGAAGGGAACGGAATGGGTTTAGCAATATGTAAACGCGTTATTGAAAAGCAAGGAGGTACGATTTGGGCAGAATCGGATCTAAATGTAGGCAGTAGATTTTATTTCACTTTACCACATTGTGAAATAAGTATTCAGAACGAAGACCTTCAAGATACTGTCCAGAAGTTATTGCCCGAGCCTGAATTGGTGTAGATTTTACATATTCAGTGATATGTAAACAATTGCAATAATGAGGAAAATTGTGAGGAATAACCAAGTTGAGAACCTCGAATTAGTGCGATAAATATTATAAAGCGCCTCCATAGCGTTGCGCCAATCGAGCTTGCCTACGGTACCTTCGTTGCCGTAAACATAGTATTTCTGTTTGCCTTTCCTATCTTGATCACCATGTTTT
>JANMYC010000532.1:0-3369 GCA_031381715.1 Saprospiraceae bacterium | reverse complement strand
CCAAAATGATAAATGCATGATTTAAGGTTCGGCCGCGCATATAAGCTAAAGGCGCGATTTCAATGACCTGTTTTTCAAACATTTTTTGCGTACGGTCAAAGCCCAGCAAGTCGTATAAAGCGTCATATAAAGGACGCAAATAAGGATCAACTTTCTCTTTCAAATCACCGGGAAGGAAACCCAAATTTTCACCTGCTTCTACAGCAGGACGCGTTAAAATGATTTTTTTAACCGTCCTGTTTTTTAATGCTCTCACAGCCATTGCCACGGCGACGTAGGTTTTGCCGGTACCGGCGGGGCCCAAAGCAAAAACAATATCATTGGCTTCAATAGCGTCAACCAGTTTTTTCTGATTGCGGGTTTTTGCTCGAATGGGAGCACCTTCTTTGCCGTGTACAATTGTTACGTTGCTGACTGCATTGGGCAGCAGCGTTTCATAGGGATTTTCACCAGCGAGCATATCCTCGACGTTGTGTGGAGTGAGTTGCTTGTGCTCACGGAGTATGCGCACCATCATCTCTATTTTGTCCTTCACACGCTGAGTGTCACTGGAGCCGTTACCTTTGATTTTTAATTGTGATCCCCTTGATGTTACCGTTACATCAGGGTAAGCTTTACGGATGAGATTGAGTTTAGCGTTGTTTTCACCATAAAGTTCTACCAAATCAACGCCTTCGATGTTCAAAATAATTTCGCTCAAAAAGAATTAATTTTAGAAAGTTTTAATATTCAGATAAATTCATTTTTATAAATGGTTGATATTTAACGTTTTAAAAATGAAAAATCCATTTAATACTGAGGGGTGCTATTTAATATTAAAAAACTGGTACAAAATTAATGTGTTTACACCAATTCAGTTTTATTTTTGCTTAAAATAACGCTATGTTTCCCAAAAAATCAAGCGTCACACTTTAATTTTATTTTAATTTAATTGCCTAAATGTACATCATTACCTTGACTACCGACTTTGGATTACAGGACTACTACGTACCAGTCCTGAAAGGAACGATGCTTACACGGCATGGAGGATTGAACTTTATTGACATATCACACAACATCAAAAATCATGATATAGTTCAAGCCGCTTTTACTATTCGCAACTCTTGGCACCACTTTCCAGATGGCTCTATTCACATCGTCAGCGTCAATAATTTTGGCGGTGAAAGAAATCGCTTTTTAGTCCTTCAGCACAACAATCATTATTTCATAGGACCCGATAATGGTATCTTTTCTCTCATTTTTGATACCCCCCCTCAGTATGTTTACGAAATCCCGTTTCAAGGGTTGAATTTTCAATATGTCAAAGAATGCATCGCGGATGCTTTAGAGGTTATCGTCTCAGAAAAGGCACTTGCCGAGATGTGGTCGCCAGTAAATGATATGGTGCAGAGGATTACGCTACAACCCGTTATTGCTCCGGCTCAGATTCGAGGCTCGGTCATTCACATAGATAATTACGATAATGTGGTGGTAAATGTTACCCGCCAATTATTTGAAAAAGTGGGTCGCGGTCGCTCTTTTGAGCTCTATTTCAAGCGGCATGACCCCATCGTTTATTTATCGAAACACTATAACGACGTTTCCATTGGTGATACGCTTTGCCTTTTCAACTCCGACTACCTCGAAATCTCCATAAACATGGGAAAAGCAGCTGAAATGCTGGGTTTAAAGTTGGAAGATACCATTCAGATAGATTTTAAAGTGGAGTAAGCAATAGGCTATCTCTATTCCTTTTTTATGCAATCAAGAACTCCATTATAATGCCTTTTAATTGGTTTAAAAAAGGCTACTCTAAAAATTAGAGTAGCCCAAGCTTCACATCAAAACGTTAAATCAAATATGAAAACGCTTAATCTTTAAATTTATATTATTTGGTTAGAGCATAGAGGCGTTTAATCAATCATGATAAGTTCTCCTTTAGTCAAAGTATAGAAAGCACCGACAATTTTTATCTCTCCTTTTGCTTCCATTTCTCTAAGAATGGGGCTTTTTTCTCTAATATTTTTAATCGTATTCCTAACATTATTTTGGGCAACATCCTTTACAAAGGCTTCATTTTTAGAAGATTTCTCTCCTTCAAATTTTTGACTCATTGTCACTGCTGGCTTTATTTTTGAAAGCATTGCCGTAATATTACCCAGTTTTACGTCATCAATAGCCGCTTTTACCGCACCACAATGCTGATGCGCCATCACCATGATAAGCTTTGCTCCAGCAACTTTACAAGCGAACTCCATACTTCCTAAAAGATCTTCATTGACAAAATTCCCTGCTACTCGACCCACAAATACATCTCCAATACCTTGATCAAAAACATCCTCAACTGGTACACGACTATCTAAACAACTCAATACTACTGCTTTCGGAAATTGTCCGGGAGCGGACTGCCTCACTTGTTCTTTATGGTCTCTAACAGTCAATTCATTATTTCTAAACCGATTATTACCTTCTTGAAAGTCTTGAAGGACTTGGTCTGGTGTCAATTTGGCTTGTTCTTCTGCAGTGAAAATATGTTTAACAATGGGAGGCTCTATTTTGGTGGCAACTTGCTCCGTAGAAGTTCCTACTTTTTGATTATTTGAATTGCAAGCACCTAAAAAAGTACCTACTAATAATGCCATTCCTATCCTGAAAATTGATTTTATCATTCATTTAATTTTTAGAAAGTGAAAAATTATTAAAAAGGGCTATTTGAAATTGGTTTCTATTCGTTTTTTGTAAAGTTTGAGCCATAAAACCAACTTCAATTCTCAAATCTTTACTTATCACGCGGGGTGGTTATTTTAAAAATAAAAAACAGCGCATTTAATCTAACTTGTAAATACTTGATTTTCAAATTTTGCAATTCCCATTTTTGGTAAAAAAAGGCTACCCAAAAACCAGAGTAGCCTTCGTAAAACGCTAAAACAAAACGTACAACACCCTTACTATTCTTTCAATAAACTTATTTGGCTTGGATTAGAAGCGCTCTTTTTTGTCGAGCCTTGAGTATCGGTACTTTCGGCTGGATTCATCATCATCTGCATATTACCATTGGTAATAATCACTTTTGAATTAGCTGATTCTGATAATTTGAGCCATGCTTCGATATTCTTAAACTGCAAAATCTTATCTGTCAGACCCTGTGAAATAATTTTATTGGCATCTCTGACCCCTTCTGCTTCAATAATCCTGCGTTCAGCTTCCTTTTTCGCCCCTTGAAGAACGAATTCCATGCGCTGCGCTTGTTGCTCGGATTCTAATTTCTCCTCTATCGCTTTTGATAAAGTTCGAGGCAATTGGATGCTTTTCAGCAGAACGTTTTCAACAAAAATACCTTTGCCTTCCATCGTTTTCATCATCAAATCCTTGATGGCTTTCTCTATTTCG
>JANMYC010001211.1:0-11208 GCA_031381715.1 Saprospiraceae bacterium | reverse complement strand
GGAGACTCATGTGGTACCACATTGGTATGATGTGATGCTTTTTAGCTCTTTTGCGTGGACGGGTATGATGCTGGGATATTGCTCGCTTTTTGAAATTCAGCACTATTTAGAACAAATGTTCCAAAAGTGGTTCGTCTGGGTTTTAATGATTTCGGCGATTTGGTTAGGCGGGTTTGGCGTTTATATGGGGCGTTTTCAAAGGTGGAATTCTTGGGATATCGTCAATCACCCTTTTGCCCTCATTAAGCAACAAATTCATGTTTTATCCAATCCTTTAGAGTATTTAGGTACTTTAGGCGTAGCATTTGTGCTTTCTGCCTTCATGATGATCGGTTATTTGACCTTAAATGCGCTTAGAGCTACTTCTAACTGATGTTTTAAATTTTAATAAAAAGCATTAAAAAAAGCAATTAGAACATTTGTTCTAATTGCTTTTTCTGCTTTAACTCATGTTTTAAAATATATTTTTTAAAATGAATAACTCAAATTAACCTCATGAGTAGTGCCTACGTAAGGACCATAAGATTGAAAAGAATAATCAAATCCATAGCCTATTTTAAAGTTGTTGCTCAATCCCATGCCTTTGCCTAAGATAACCCCAGTTTCAGCGTGAATTTTACCATGAAGAGATGTTCCTGCACCAATCCAAAAATTGGAACCCATTTGGTAGCGCGCATTGATGTCGATATTGAGTGGTGCATTGGGTGTGTATTTTATAGAAGCAGAAGGCTCGATAAATGAGGACTCTCCCGTGAAATGATACCAGCCTACGTTCGCAAAATAATGTTGAACCCTTTTTGTCGTTATCGTACCTCCATCCGTCGGGAATTGCAAATCCAAGCCCATCACTTGTGGAACTGAGACACCCGCATAGAAATAATCATCATCGAAAAGTCCATCCATGCGCTGATAATAGAAAACACCCATGCTCAAATCGGGATAAACCTGCATTCTATCGGTCATTGCTCGAAAATCATTAGGGTCACGTAATTTTAACTCCGATGTTTTCACTCGATATTGTACCGCCCCTGCTGAAAGCCCAATACTCAAGCCACTATATTCCAAATCACTTGAAAAAACAGCGGAAAAACGACCGTATAAACCTGTAAAGCCAGTGGGTCCCGTTTGGTCATTCATCAAATGACCGCCTACTAAAAGCCCTACATTGGAGAGGTTGGTCATAAAATGCTCCCCCCTCAGTATTTGAGTGGTTGGGGCATTATTTATATCCCCCCATTGCCGACGAATAGAAGTCCCAAAGGATGTGGTGTGCCGATTGGTGAAATAATCATAATTGATAGCGGCAGGGTTCAATACACCTTGTGCTTCTCGATATTGGGTAAAAAGGGGAATTTGTTGCGCGCTGACAGATAAAGTGACACACAGGCAAAAGACTGTGGCGAAGACTCTGTTCATGGTTTGCTTTTAGGTTATGGGATGAAAAAAATCGTTTGTTCTAAAATCTAATGCAAATTTACTGCCTAAAAGCCAAAAAAGAAAGGTCTGATTGAAAGATACACTAATCGGGGTATGTCTTTAATGCACATTGGTGGGTTTAAAAATAATATTAATAAAGTGTTTTGAAGGCTGATATTTTAAAAGCTTATTTGTAAGCTAATTTTTTAAAACTATAAGGGCAATTACGACAAGCATTTTTACAACAATACCCCCTCAGTATCAAGAAATTATCCAAGAAAATATAATAGCCAACCTGTCTGCCGACAAAGGCAGGTTTGGGTAGTTTATTTTTACTTTGTCCCCAAATATGGAATAAGTTATCTTTTGGGACTTATTTAACGTATATGCTTTAAAATAGAAAAGGTAGGCTGATTTAAAACCAATCTGCTTGATTTTATAATTCGTTAACGGATGTTTAACTATATCCCCTCAGTATAAGGCTGTTTTTTTTCAGAAAAACAGTATAATTTTGCATCAAAATTTTTAAAAATGAAAAAAATACAAATTTTAATCTCATTCACATTAATTGCCTCTCTTTGCTGGTCGCAAGGAAGCGCTAAAAAAGTCAATGCGAAAGCAGTGCCTTCTAAAGAAACCGAGGTTTCTATCAAATGTACATTTGAAAACTGCTCTTCGGCGGATTCTTTAGCATTGTATCAAGTAGCGGGTATAGAAAGGAAAATAGTTTCTGTTGTACACGCCGCAGCTGATGGGAGTTTTACTTTCAAAATAATGCAGCCCGCTTCCCCTCAGTTTTACGTTGTAGGATTAAATACGGATCCTAATAATGTCAAACCTTTTATTGTGAGCAATACTGAAACGAGTATGAACCTTTCGGGTCCTTGTTTCAATTTGGTAGCCACAACTGTCCAAAACTCAAAACTCAATGATGCCTATGCGGATGCTATCAATAAAATTAATCAATTAAAAATTGATGCTAACCGAGTCAACGGAGAATATCAGACTAATTATAAAAATCCTGAATTGCGCGCTTCCGCTGAAAAGAAAGTGGCGGAAGTGGATGCGAGGAAGGTAGCTTTATTGGATTCGTTGAAAAAAACTCAACCATTTATTGCTAAAATAGTGGCTTTGGATTCTTACACAAGCTACTTGAGTAATCCTAAAAAAGATAAATTTAAGGATGAAATTGAGTATTTTGCTACGCAATATTTTCAATATGTAAACTGGAAAGACGAGGAGTACAATAATATACCTCAAATAAGCGATCTTTTTAAAAGTTATACTCAGGTCATAACATTGCCACAGTTGGGTTTGACTAAGCCGCAGCAAAAAGCATATTTTGAGGCTTTGTTGAAAAATATTCCCGCTAAAACAAATGCTTATAAATATGCTTTGAGTGGCATCACCACGGCGTTGATGGAGGCTCAAAATTCACTTTTGATTGATATGGCTAATATCTATCAGACTGAATTTGTTAATGAAGATATGGAATATAGAAGCCGTTTGGGTATGGCAGTAAATAATATGAAAGCCCAAATGATTGATGTACCGGCTCCCGAAATCGTTCAAGCGGACACTACGGGTAAAATGCGTAAGTTGAGCGATATGAAAGGCAAATATGTATTGCTTGATTTTTGGGCAAGTTGGTGTGGCCCTTGTCGCCGTGAAAACCCTAACGTTGTTCGCCTTTATGGCAAATATAAAGATAAAGGATTTGATGTTTTCAGTGTAAGCCTTGACCAAGCCCGCGATAGATGGATAAAAGCGATTGCAGAAGATGGCTTGGTGTGGGACAACCACGTCAGTGATTTAAAATATTGGTCAAATGAAGCTGCCCGTACTTACGGGGTACAGAGTATTCCGAGCACGCTTTTAATTGATAAACAAGGAGTAATCATAGCGCGTAATTTGAGAGGAGAGGCTTTAGAGGCTAAACTTCGAGAATTGATGGGCGAATAAAACGAAGTTAAGCGGTTTTTTTATAGCTTTGATGAATTTTTAAAATATCTGAAATTAGGTTTTGGACGTTTTGAAATTCATCAAAGCTATTTTTATATGAGGAATATTCATTTTAATAAAAAAAGGGCGACCTGTTTTTTTATTATATCTTACTTTTCGGTTTTATCTTTAAAAGCCCAAACGGCTGATTATGATGCCAAGCAATGGACGGAGCTCAATTCGCTGGATAACAGTATTGTCATTGATATGCGTTATGCTACGGTAGATAATTTTGTAAAGGCTAAAATGTATGATTGTGGACGTTGTTTTTTTCGACCAGAAGCTGCGAAAGCCTTAGCAAAAGCGCATAAAATATTGAAAGATAAAGGGTATGGCGGTTTGAAAATGTTTGATTGTTATCGCCCCAGACCCTATCAGCGGCGTCTTTGGGATAAAATGCCCAACAGCAATTATGTTACACCACCGTGGAAAGGTTCACAGCACACGAGGGGTTTGGCAGCTGATTTGACAGTCATTGATAAGCAAGGCAATGAATTGGACATGGGAACACCTTTTGATACTTTTAGTGAAAAAGCGCATTCAGATTGTAAAGATTTGCCCGTAAAGGTGCTCGAAAATCGTAAAATACTGAGGGGGGTGCTTGAAAGCGTAGGCTTTAATGCTATAAGAACAGAATGGTGGCATTTTTCATACAATATCAAAGGTTATGAACTATCGGAGTGGGTCTGGAAATGCAAATAAATTTTTACGGACTACTTTTGGATACAATACGTGAATACCCATACGAAATACGTTAATACGTGAAACAAAGTCCTTTGACGCAACGTTTTATTCCTACATTTGTCATATAAAAAATCTGTACCATTCCGAGTGCTCGGAATAACATGGACATTAAACCGTATTTTAAAACTCAAAAATATATGTCAACAACAGCAACATTTCGGTCTGACGTAGAAGCAGTAGATGCCTTAGCTCAATCATATCGAGACCTATCAAAAGAAATTGGTAAAGTTATCGTGGGGCAAGATGATGTCGTCAAATCTGTAATCATCTCATTATTTTCAAATGGACACAGCCTTTTAGTAGGTGTGCCCGGATTAGCAAAAACGCTTCTTGTAAGCACTATTTCAGAGGTATTGGACTTGGAGTTCAAGCGGATTCAGTTCACTCCTGACTTAATGCCTTCTGATATAACAGGCTCTGAAATATTGGATGAAGACCGTCATTTTAAGTTTAATAAAGGACCTTTATTCGCAAATATTGTCTTGGCGGATGAAATCAACCGCACGCCTCCTAAAACTCAAGCGGCTTTACTTGAAGCGATGCAAGAGCGCAGTGTAACAGTGAGCGGCCATCGCCATCATTTACCTACGCCGTTTTTTGTTCTTGCGACTCAAAATCCGATTGAACAAGAAGGTACATATCCACTCCCTGAGGCTCAATTAGACCGTTTTATGTTTAATATTCCCTTGGATTATCCGAGTTACAAAGAAGAAATTGAAGTAGTAAAAGGTACGACGTCTTCCAAAAAAGTTGAGTTACGTCATATTGTAACAGGTGCACAAATTGTTGATTTTCAACAACTTGTGCGTAAAATCCCTATTGCTGATAATGTTTTGGAATATGCGGTAAGCTTAGCAACTAAAACTCGCCCGGGTACTGAAAGAGCAACGCCTACGGTGAATAGTTATATTTCATGGGGTGCAGGTCCGCGTGCTTCTCAGTATTTGGTTTTAGGGGCAAAATGTCATGCAGCTATTCGAGGCAAATATTCTCCTGATATCGAAGATGTGCAAGCTATCGCTAAATATGTTCTTCGTCACCGCATAGTGCCGAACTACAAAGCGGAAGCTGAAGGTTTCACCGCAGATAAAGTGATTGAGAGCCTATTTTAGTCATATTCGTTTTAATAAAATGCAAAAAGCAGGTAGATGTGAAATCTACCTGCTTTTTAAGTTTATAAAAAGATAATCTATATTTAAATTTTTACTGACCTCGATGATTCATGCACTGCCGCCGCCATTTCAATGACCAATTGAGGGTCCTTTTCAAGAGCGTTTCCAACAACAATGACATCCGCTCCAGCTTGAGCATTTTCACCTACCTTTTGAGGTGTGCGCATGCCGCCGCCCACAATCAGAGGAATATCAATAGCACGGCTTACCATCGAAATCATATTTTCTGAAACGGGCGTTTTAGCACCACTTCCAGCGTCCATGTATATCGTTTTTAAACCCAATAACTCACCTGCAACGGCTGTGCAGTAGGCAATTTCATCTTTATTATGCGGTATAGGGTGCGTTCCGCTCACGTACGAAGCAGTTGTAGGCGCGCCTCCGTCAACGAGCATATAACCCGTTGAAATCACTTCAAGGTTACTTCTTTTGAGGTTGGGAGCTGCCAAAACATGTTGCCCAATCAGTAAATCCGCATTTCTGCCTGAAATCAATGATAAAAAAAGGATTCCGTTGGCTTTATCATTTATCTGCTGTGGGCTACCAGGAAAAAGAACGGTTGGAATAATAGAGCTTGCTTCTTTGATGGCATCAAGACAATAATCCATCATATCATTAACAACAAGGCTTCCGCCAACAAAAAAATAGTCAACTTTAGCTTGGATAGCCAAATCAATTATCTTTTCCATATTTCCCAAACGCATCTTGTCAGGGTCAATTAAAACTGCAAAACGTTTGTCGCCACGTTTTTTGGCTTCAAGTAGAGATTTATAAATCCGATGCGTCATTCGGGTAGTTTTTTATTCAAAGATAATAGAATTTAATCAAGTAAAAAGCTGAGTAACAGATTTTAGTTAAAATTAGCTTATAAAAATATTGATATAAGTTAAGTGCCTCAATTGGTTACTACACTTTTTATAGGACGTTTTTTTTATTAAAAGTCAATATTGCCTTTTTATTGAGTTGATTTTATGTATGCTGCTGCTGCATCAAGTTCTTCGTAAAAATCCTCACCGTATTTTCTGATGATTGCCTCTTTTAAAAACTGATAAACAGGCATTTTGTATTCTTCTCCTAATGAACAAGCCGCTGAACAAATATCCCAACGGTCGTAGTTCAAAGCTTCGAAGCCTTGAATCTCGTTTTTCATGACTCTAATGGGATATAAATGGCAAGATATGGGTTTTCTAAAATCCACAACGCCTGCTCTCCATGCTTGTTCGATACCACACTGGGCTGTACCTGTTATATCTTTTGTCATGTATGCACAAGGGCCATTGTTGACGAGTGAAGTGCCGAAACTTCCATCTTCTTGATCTTGAGTATACCCCCCCTCAGTATCTATCACATTTCTGCCTTCTTCTGTCAGAAACGGACGTACTTTATCATATATTTCATCCAATATACGCATTTCTTCGCGTTCAAGTGGTGCTCCAGAATCACCTTCCCAACAGCAAGCACCTTTGCATTTATTCAGATTACAAATAAACTGCTCGTTAACTAAATCTTCACTGACTAATTTTTCTTGAACTATAATCATTTTAAATACGGATATTAGATTTTAAGATGCTTGTATTTTTAGGAAATTATACCTCGATTAAGTATTCCGATAATACATTAAAATAGCCCCAAATAAGGTAATTAAGGCTATTAAAACGGTTGCCATTCGGATACTTTTACGGATATGACCAGTGAATGCCTTGATATCTTCGACGTTTTTAGGATATTGAGGATATATCTCTTCTTCCATTTTTTTTTCATTTAAAATATGAGTAGCTCCGAATTCTACTCGTGCCTCCACGAGTTTTCGATAGTATTTGAATGCTTTAACGCGAATATATATATTTAGAAAAAGCATGGCGGCAAACAGACCCCAAACCAATGAAATGAGAATAATATACATAATAATCCTAAAGAGCTTAGAACGGGTTTATAAATTTTAAATTGGTTTCAATGAAATAAGTTGGCGTTTAAAAATAAACGGGACTTTTTTTGTCGTCCTAAAAAAATATATCCCGAGTCCTCGGGAGACTGAAAGGAAGTTACGTTATTTTTTTGGGATCGACTTAAGAAAAAAAGTATCGTTTATTTTAGCCCAACTACTTATTTGCAAAAGTAGTTTTTTTTATCGTAAAAAGAGAGTGAATTGACCTACATCCCCTCAGTCCAAATTGGCATACGCTCTAAACGTATTTCAGAAGGAAAAAATATTTTTGTTGTTCGCTCGAACGATTCTGTATAATCTGATACATAAAAGCGATGGTTGTGTCGCTTTTTATCATTTAGGAGATTATGCTCCGTTAGTTTTTTACGAACTTCTTCCGCCACAACATCCGTAGAATCATATACTTTTACTTTATTTACGAAGAAAGCTTCTATATCGGATTTAATCAGGGGATAATGTGTACAAGCCAATAGCATGGCTTCAATACCTCCAAAATCGGGGTAAGAGAGATAATTTTCAATAACCGAGTTACTAATTTTATCATGAAAAAAACCTTCTTCTATCATTGGAGCCAATAGTGGTGTAGCGAGTGATACAACTTCTAAATCGGGGTTAAGTTCTTTAAGCTTTTGTTCATACACGCCCGTTTTGATGGTTGCTTTGGTGGCAATAACGCCTACTTTGGAATAGTTTTCGGAGGAAACTCGGTCTACAAGTGGATCAACGACATTTACAAAAAGGACTTCTTTTTCAAAAAAATCAAGTAGAATTTTATAAGCCGCTGATGCGGCAGAATTACAAGCAATTACGATGATTTTGCAATTTTTTTCAAGTAAAAACTTAACTATACGCAGGCAATAATAACGAATGGCGTCAGCGGATTTCTCGCCGTAGGGCATGTGAGCAGTATCCCCAAAATAAATAAGCTCCTCGTTGGGGAGGTGCTTTAAAATAGCATTGGCGACTGTCAAGCCGCCAATGCCGGAGTCAAAGACTCCTATAGGTTGATAAAAATGTCTATTTATCACTTCTATTGATTATTTACCAGTGGTAGCTGGAAGCTCAGGTAAACCTAATTTTTTGCGAACAAGATTTTGTAAATCGTTCTTCTCATCTGCATACAAAAGAGTACCTGCAGTCAAATCAATTACATAAGTGTAAGCATTTTCTTTGGCTACTTCATTGATAGCTTTGTTCACTTTGTCATAAATTGGCTGAAGTTTTTCCTGTTTTTTCTTAGCCAATTGTTGTTGCATATCTTGCTCGAAAGCTTGGATTTTAGCTTGCTCTTCTTCAAGCTTTTTCTTTTCAGCGGCTAATTGAACTGGAGCGATTTCTCCTTTTTGCTCTTTCTCAGTAGCTGCTTGAACTTTTGCTTGAAAAGTTATTACCATTACTGAATCTTTTGCTGATAATTGTTTAGCAAAAGCCTCTAATTCTGATTCTGCTGATTTCATTTCAGCCATATCTGCAAGGATTGCCTGTGCGTTGAGATAACCAATTTTCTGAGCGGGTTGTGCTTGTGCCATTACAGTGCAAGCAAAAAGTGCGAAGAATATTGTCTTTACTACTTTTTTCATTGTAAGTTAAAATACTTGAAATACTTGTTTGTTATAAAATGATTTTCAAAAATTGACGGTAAAATTAGTGATTATAGCTTAATACCCAACAAAAAAGGAGAATAATTAGCAATAAGTAGGCGTTTAAAAATAATCGACAATTTCTGTCGGGCTTAAAATTACAGAAAATGCGGAGCAAAGCGGAGAATTTTCTGTAATTTTGAGAGCCGACTTAAAAAAGAAATTGTCGGTTATTTTAGCCCAACTACCTGATACACTAATCGACTTATCGTTTTACATCTTTTTTACAAGATCTAATATTTGAGTTGTCTTATCCAATGTAGCATTGGCGAAGATAATTCCCGCTGAGCTACTCTTATCTAAAATAATATCATAGCCTTTGTCGCCCGCAAATTTTTCAATTGCCGCGTACACTTTATCTTGAAGAGGCTTTACAAGTTCTTGGCGTTTTTTGAAAAGTTCGCCTTCTGGACCGAATTTGGTTCTTTGGGCTTCACGAACTTCTTTTTCTTTATTCAAGATTTCTTCTTCACGCTGTTTGCGCACGTCATCGCTCAAAAGCACTTGCTCTGCTTGGTACTTGTTGTACATGGCTTTGATATGGTCTTGCTGTGTAGCGATATCCGTACGCCATTTTTGAGCAACTTTATCAAGGTCTTCTTGAGCTTGCTTGTAAGTAGGTAATGAATTTAAAACTTGTGTAATATCTACAATAGCTATTTTTTGAGCGCTAAGTGAGAACGTTAAACACAATACTGTTGCTGCCGATAGAACTATTTTCTTTATCATAATCAAATGATGTTTTGATGATACAACAAATGGATTTTTAATTAATTTAAAAAAATTACTCAGTAGGATAAATTAAATGTTTTGTGCTTCAAAATTACATCTTTTCAAATCCTTTTTGATATAAAGACGCAAAAACATCGTCTTGGTGTCATCACATAAAAAGATGAATATTAAGACTGTAATTCATAATGGGTTGAAAATCAATTTTTTAACAATTAAGAGAGTCGATTTGCAATCAATTTTTTAACTCAATTTTAACTCAATTTTAATCTACTTTTAACGATAAACGGTGAAAATGAAGTGCACTGAATACACTAATTAACCTTTCACCTTTGCTTTTGCCAAACTACTTATGAGCGTATTCAATCCTTGATTTTAAACAGCAATCATTATTTCCATCAGATTTTCAATGGCATTATTTAAAAAAGAGGGTAAAATAACCTTATGTGTCAAATTGATTTTAGTATCATCCGATAAATCGCCAATCATTTGGTTGAATCGTTCTTCACCGTGATTAGTGACCACCTGAGCCTTACGCTCAGGTTCATTGAAATGTGTGAGCATACCGTCAGCATCCGCTTCTGGGTGGAACTGAGTACCAAATATCTCTTCTGAAAACCGAATTGCCATGATAGCCCGAGGTAAATCCACATGAGGGCGTTCTTTTTCTAAAGCCGCTATATGAAACCCTTTCTTACTCATGTACATTTCATCGGCATTCACTACTTGCCAATCTCTGAAATCGGCTATCCAAAACGGGTCGTGTAATTTTTTAAAGAAAGGTTCTTTTTCTCCGAACTCGGTCTTATTACAAGGGTAAGTTCCAAAAGAAATGGTTTTTCTTTTTGATATTTCACCAATTTTGAAATGGATACACGCTAATTGAAATGAGTGGCAAATAAAAAACACATACTTCTTAGGCTCGCCCATAGCAAGTTCATTATGATTCCAGATAGTATCAAACAGCTCAAAATAGGGCTTGTCCCACCCGCCTGTATAATCAAAAGGGCTTCCGGGTCCACCTGACGAAATATAAATATCAAAACTCAAATCAGGGATTTCGTTTTTAAAACGCACATCAAAAACCTGATATTCTAATAAAGAGCCATACCCCTCCACCATTCGTTTTAAATAAGTAATACCCCTATTGGGCATATTATTATTCAAATCTAAAATGGCAACACGTAATCTTTTTTCCATTGAAATATAAATGATTGGTTTGAAAGTGCAAAATTAAGCATAATTCCTCAAAATACTGAGGGGTTACTTTTGTGTAACCCCTCATTGTATTCTATATTACGTCAAAACGGTTTATTTTTTCTTTCCACCGTTCGGTTTATCTTGCAATTTTTTCAAATCATCTTTAGTTGTTGCCACAGTTTTCTCCGCTTTCGGCTTAGGTTCTGCTTTAGGAGCAGCGGCTACTGTTTTGGGTGCTTTCGGGGCAGGAGCGACCTTTTTTACTGAGGTCTTTGATCCTCCCGAGTACTCGGGATTGGTGGGGGTATCCATTCCTGCATCAGCGCCCAATCCACTTACTGCATTTCTGACGAAAGTTCCC
>JANMYC010000497.1:0-16441 GCA_031381715.1 Saprospiraceae bacterium | reverse complement strand
AATTTTTCAAGTTAATCATTTATTATATTCTTAAAATTCGCATATATTATATTTTCTTACATCAACTACTTAACAGTTTATACAGATGATATTTTTAAAAAAATGATAAAAGTAGCCGAGCAATTTGATTCAATATTTGTTGTTTCGATTTTTAGGTATAAATGCGTCAAGCAAACTATAACAATCAATTTTAATTAAAAAGACTATTAACAATGCTATTTTTAGGCATTTATGAGATGAATATGCTAAATTAATTGTAAAAATCCAAATGTTTTTTTCCAAAAAAAATATTAGCGAAACGTAAGTTAAATAGCAAAACCTTTCTTGAACGGAGATTTTAAGTTTTATCACCCGAAACTTGTATGTTGAATTTTATTTTTTTATATTTACGTTAATTAAATCTTTTTGATTAAACCATTACAGCCAAAATTTCCTAATCCACTACCCTTCTAAGTCTTTAACGATAATTATTTCTCCGTCATGAAGAAAAGAGTACATGCTTTGCTAAAAATAACAAATTCAAATTATAACAATTCTTTTAATTAAAATTAAAGTCTAAATGAAAAAATTCAGCCTCAATTTAATTGCTATTTTTACGATTATGCTACTTATGTGTGCCTGCAAAAACAAACAACCGACGCCACCTCAACCACATGGCGACCGTCTACCTACACAACCTTTGCAATCCGCCATATTTAATGCCGGGGGTTGTCTTGAGGGCAACGAAATAAGAGCAAACGGTAAAATAATATTAGAGGATGGTAAACCACCAGCCGGCTATGAAATTCATTATTTAAGCAGTTCCAATGCCACACCGATAGTTATAGCTAAAGATTTGGCATTTAATCCTGATGGGAGTTTTCAATTCAAGGGAAAATTACCAGAAGGCACGCCTCTAAATTTGAACGAAACTGGTGGCAATATTTTCATTGTATTCGGGCGAGGTAGGGCATCTATCTACAGCGGCAACTGTGAAGGTCGAGATAGTATCGAAGATTTTGATCATTCAGTTTTTGATGAAAATAACGATACGACAGTCCGTAAAGACATAGATATAATATGTGATGAAAAAGGCAACATGAAATGGGGCGACAGCCCGATTAAAGATGTCAATGATTTTAAAAAACAAATGACGGCTGAGTTACAAAGACGTAAAAAACTGGGTATTGAATTCCCCGCATTGTCTTTTTCATATTGTTCGAATATCAATATGGATGAAATGTATAAAATCTTTTACGATATAGGTGAGGAAGTGAAAGGAAAAAAGGTCGAAAAACCTGCCAAACCCAAGGGCAAAACTAAAAACAAGCAGAGCAAATCCAAACAAGCCGCGCCGCTTCAAATCACCCAATACGAAAGCGGCACCCTAAAATTAAAGGGCAAAACGGTAACTTTGAATAATTTACGTAAGGAACTTCAAGCTACTCTGCTGACTTATAAAATCATCCCCAATAAAGTGCCGCGCGTGTCAGTTGGTACCGTCGGAATGGGTGCGCGGCAGGAAGTCGAGACGATTATAGATGAATCAATCGCGGGAGCAAAATGGGTGCGTAAAAAAGCTGCTTTGGAAGCGAAGAATACGGCAACTGCTAAGCAGGCAACCTCTCAGTTCCCAAAATACACCAAAGAAACGGTTCTCTTTGCAAAAGGTAAAAATTCAACTACATTGACTCGCACGATTTCTTCTTTGGGTTCAATAGATTTTAACATCAATGCCAAAAAAGGACAAAAAATGGATTTCACAATCGGTTATGATTTTAAAGATAAAGATGTCGAAGGCTTTTTAACTGAACCGGGATTGCAAGATATTGCTTTGTCAACTGGTCCGAAAAGTAACAACGAGTTTGCGGTAAAAAGAACTGGCAATCACCGTTTAAATGTAAACAATACGACTACCAAAAAAATAACCATTACGCTTTATTTGACTGTCGAATAGTTTAATCTTTCTCATTTCTCCAAGCCTTTTCTACCCAAAGGATAAAGTGTCAAGTGTTTTACGTCGTAAACACTTGACACTTTTTTTTAAGAAACCGTTTAAACACTTGGGATATTATCTCACCTTTGTATTCTTAGCCAAAAACAGAACTCAAAACATACGTTTAAAAAAATTACGTTATTCCAAACATCTTGTATAGTAGTTTTGACGTTTAGTAAAATATGAAGAAAATAATTACCCTTATAATTTGTTTTCCTTTTTGTCTTTTCGGTCAAAATAAAACACTAAGTGGTACCATCAAAGACGCTCAAAATGGCGAGGTTTTGATTGGGGCATCAGTGTATTTATCGGAACTCAAACGAGGAACAACAACCAACGAATTTGGCTTTTACTCCTTAGAATTACCACAAAATGCCATAAAAATCCAATTTTCTTTCGTGGGTTATACCCCTCAGTATAAGACCGTTTCGGGCGATGAAAATGTGGTTTTGAACATAGAATTGAAGGCTAAAACGGAGTTGCAGGAAGTGGTTATTTCGGCGGATTCTTACAAAGAACAGGTGCAATCTACCCAAATGTCGGTGGTGCGCTTGACGGCAAAAGAGGCTAAATTGATACCCGCTTTATTGGGTGAAACGGACATTTTGAAAACCCTGCAACTCAAACCAGGCGTGCAATCGGGCAGCGAGGGGCAGTCGGGTATCAGCGTAAGAGGGGGGCAAACCGACCAAAATCTCTTTCTTTTGGATGACGCTATTGTGTATAACCCTTTGCATTTATTCGGTTTTTTTAGTGCTTTTAATGGCGATGCGGTGAAAGATGTTCGGCTTTTTAAGGGGGATTTTCCGGCGCAATACGGTGGGCGTTTGTCAAGCGTGGTGGATATTCGCACCGATGAGGGCAATCGGAAAGATTATGAAGTATCGGGTGGTTTGGGGCTCATTGCTTCCCGTTTGACGGTGCAGGGTCCGATAAAAAAAGATAAAATTTCCTTTATTGCGGGGGCAAGGCGCACTTATGCCGATATTTTTACCCGAATGGTGAATGAATCAAGTAAAAATAAACCCAATTTCAATCCCATTCCCGATTATTTTTTTTATGATTTAAATGCGGGAATTAATGCCGACTTGAGTAAAAAAGATAAACTTTTCATCACGGCTTATCATGGTAAAGACCGTTTTGGCTTTGATAACGATAATTTTAACGCGGCTTTTGATTGGGGCAATACGGTTATTTCGGCGCGTTGGAATCGCATAATCAACCCCAAATTGTTTATGAATACCAGCGTTTCGTATTCTAATTACGACTATGATATAAAAAATACTTTCGGGGCATTTAGTTTCAAAGTGGGCTCGGGTGTGCAAGATTACACGGCTAAAACAGATTTCACGTATTTTCCCAATAGCCGCCATCAATTACGCATGGGCGCAATGGTGACACAGCACAATTTTGAAATCGGACGCTTGAATTTTAATGCAACGGATTCGCTTGTCAATTTTTCAGCGGGGCAAAATTTAGATGGTACGCAATTCGGCATTTATATCAATGATGAATGGGAAATCTCGAAACGTTGGAAAATCAACGCAGGACTGAGGGGGTCGGCTTTTTACAACGATAAGACATTTTATGCAGCACCCGAACCCCGTTTATCGGCTCGTTTTATCGTCAACGAAAACATTTCGCTCAAAGGTGGTTACAGCTACATGATGCAATATTTGCACTTAGTTTCTAATTCGGGCGCATCGCTGCCCACCGATATTTGGTACCCATCGGATAAGACAGTGCGTCCGCAGCGCATGAACCAGGTGGCGGGCGGCATTGCGTGGAATATAGGCAATAAATACCTTTTGACCAACGAATTGTTCTATAAATGGGGCTACAATCAAGTGGATTTTAGAGATGGTGCGGAGATATTTGCCAATGATAATTTGTCGCAAGAGTTTGTTTTTGGCAAGGCAAATGGCTACGGAAATGAAATTTATCTTGAAAAAAAGGTCGGTAAACTGAGGGGGTGGATTGGCTACACTTTGATGTGGTCGTGGCGACAGTTTGACAGTATTAATTCAGGTAAAAAATTCCCTTCTCGCTACGACCGCCGACACGATTTCACGAGCGTTTTGGTCTATGATTTTAATAAAAAATGGACAGTGAGCGGCGTTTTTGTGTACAGCACGGGCAATGCCGTGACGCTTCCCGTGGGGCGCACGTTTTTTCAAGGCACTAATTTGGACCGCCTTTTTGTTGCGCCCATTTACACCGAGCGCAACGGTTTTCGTTTCCCCGATTATCAGCGTTTGGATTTCAATATTATTTATAAATGGCAGCGCAAAGGGCGAGATAATGACCTCACTTTGAGTTTTTATAATGCCACTAATCGGCGCAATCCGTATTTTATTTATTACGAAGAAGTGAAAAACAATCAAGGTTTGCCCCAGAGTTTTAGGGCAAAACAAGTGTCGTTATTTCCTGTTTTACCTGCATTGACTTGGAATTTCAAGTTTTAATGATCAAAACAAATAGGCACAGTAGGACACATAGTTTCCTACTAAATGATAAAAAGCTATGTGTCCTACTGTGCCTATGTGTTTAAACGAAAAAAAATGAAAAATTTAATCATTAGCTTATTTTTCTTAATCGCTTTTTTGACAAGTTGCGATTTAGAAAAAATCATTGAAATTGACTTGCCTGAATACACACCTCAGTTATCCATCGAGTGGTACATTGAAGCGGGTAAGCCTTTCCGCATGACCTTGACGGAGAGTGTGAGTTATTTTGATTCAGCCCGTTTGCCCGTCATAAATGATGCTTTGGTGGTTATTAGTTACAACAATATTGTAGATACGTTGCGCAACGGTTTTTTGCAAGATAGCAACCGCTTGTACAATTATTTTTCCAATAAACTCGCCCCAAGCCAAATCGGAACGGTGTTTAACATGTACATCAAAGATAAAAAAGGGCGAGAAGTGCGGGCTACAACTACTCTATTGCCCATTGCGCCGATTGATTCCCTGCGCTTATTGTGGAATCAATCTGATACTTTAGCCTCGGTTTTAACCTCAGTTTTGGATAATCCAAACGAAAAAAACTACTACCGCATCTTTTTACACAAAGGCGATACCCGCCGAAGACCTGAGTCAAGGCGTTGGCTCACCGACCAAACTGCCACCAATGGTCGTTTGACAATCGGCTCAAGATTTGGGTTTAAAAAAGGCGATACGGTGATTGCAACAGTCTATCATTTGACAAAAGATTACTACGATTTTATTAATAGTTCGGATGATGCCGAAGATGCCAATCAAAGCCCTTTTGACCCGCCTTCCGCTATTTTTTCAAATATAAAAGGCGGAATTGGCGTTTTTACGACCGTTGTTGCCGACAGAGATACCTTGATGATTCGGAAATGAGGCTTTTTATTTTAAGCAATACTATTGCTATTTTACTCATTACAAAGGACACAAACAAGCCCTTTGTGCTTCATTGTGTCCTTTGTGGTGAGTGAAATACACAACTTTAATATTTCAATCCTAATTTATCCTACCCTTCTCATCTTCC
The DNA here is from genome assembly GCA_031381715.1 of Saprospiraceae bacterium. Lineage (GTDB taxonomy): Bacteria > Bacteroidota > Bacteroidia > Chitinophagales > Saprospiraceae > JAAFJT01. The sequence continues at coordinate 10,953 of JANMYC010000497.1, read as the reverse complement.
AATCCCGTACTGCGATTGCGCGCAGATTTTACTTGATTATTACCGAAATTATAGCTGAAATTGAGCCGCACTTGTCGGCTTTCCCAACCGCCTTTTCCTTTGATTTTTAAATCGCCAAATTGGGTATCGCCGCGCCAGTAAGAGGTGAAAAAGACATCGCTAAAAGCCAATCGTGCAGATACTTTTTCACGCAAAATTTTCTTTTGAAACGCAATATCCAACGAACCTAAGCTTTTGCACAAATAAGTACCGCCCCATACTGAGGGGGTGCTGAACCAGCCCGACACTTCCATTTTCCATTGTTTAGGCAACGTAAAAGTGTTTTGACCATAAAAACTGGCGGTTGTGCGGGTGATAGGCACGTATTTTTCGTTGGTGGCTTCAAAACTTGAGCGGTAAGCATTGACGCTCACAAACACATCCCACCACTTCGCCACTTGGAAAGGATACGAAACACCAATGTTTATAACGCGTTGATTAGCAATGTTTTGTTCCATTAAAAAGTTGCGCGTGTCTTCGATGGTATCTGTTATTTGAGCAAAAAAATCTTGGATATAGCTGTAACTAATCGAAGTCGAAAGGGTGTATTTATAGGTGTGCGAAAGTTTCACATTATCGGTGTATTGTGGTTTCAAAAACGCGTTGCCTTTGCTGTACGAGAGTTCATCGGTTTTAAATTCAAAAGGATTCAATGATTTATAATTCGGGCGTTCAATACGTCGGCTGTACGTCAAACCCCATGAATTATTGGAATTAGCGGTATAAGTAAAACCGCCACTCGGGAAAAAATTGACATAATTGCGCTTTACCCGATTGTCTTTATTCGGTTGAATACTTTTCAATTCGCCATCTGAAATGGTGTGTTCTACCCGCAAACCACCTTGAAAATTGAGCTTTTTCCACGCGCGATTGTAATTTATATATCCTGCATTGATGTTTTCAGAATAGACGAATTGGTTGCTGCGGTCTTGATTTTGTCGTTTTTCACCATTAAAAAAATCAAAAAAGTCAAAAGTATTGTCCGTTTTTACGTGCGATAATTTGAACCCAACGCCTAATTTCCCTTTCAAAAAATTCTGTTCGTAATCCGTTTTAAAAGTCAAAACGCTTATATTGATAGGTGTATTCATTTGATAAATGCGCTCGAATAATTTCACCGTTTCAGTACCATTGAAATAGGTATTCGGTTGATCATTCAGCCTTTTACTGTCATAAATACCATAATCGGCGTCCATATTCAAGACATGACCAAGCGTATCAGCAAAGCGATAATTAGTGTTTAAATAGATATTTTTATTGTCATATTCTGAAATACTTTGCGCCACCAAAACTTGATTGGGCGCATTTTCCGACATCCTTGTAATGGGCGTGCGGCTGTTATTAGTGGAAATGCCATCATTAAAATTACCGTTTAAAATAATCCCAAAAGTGCTTTTATTATTAATGAAAACATCCAAACCCGTTTTCACATTATTGGAAGTAGCGTCGGTGACGTTTACTGTTTTTAAATCATAAATTACCCCATTTTGCTGGCGGTAAAAATCCATAAAACTCCGTGTGTTGCCCAATCTGTTGCTGTAAGTAGCAAATAAATTGGTCTTTTTATTGCGGTTATTGAGTGAAATGGAGCCGTTCAATTTACCATAAACGCCATACGCCGCGCCTAAAGCCACCGTGCCATTGGTGCCAAAACGCTTGTCTTTTTTAAGTTTTAAATTGATAATACCCGCCGTGCCCGCTGCATCGTATCGAGAAGAAGGCTGCGTGATGATTTCAATCGCTTCAATATCAGAGGCTTGCAAAGTCTTTAAAAAATTGGTCAAATCTTGACCCGTCAGTACCGAAGGCTTGCCGTCAATATAAATCAGCACGCCCGTTTTTCCTTCTAAAATAAGGTTTTCGTTGTTGTCAATGATGATTCCCGGAGCTTTTCGGAGCAATTCAAAACCTGTCGTACCCGTTGCACTCAACGAACTTTGGACGTTAAAAACCGTCTTATCCGCTAATACTTCCACCATTGGCTTCTGCGACCGCACTACAACTTCCTGCAATTCCCGTGTTTCGACCTTTAATACTGAGGGGTGTAAGTCCTTGTCTTTATCAACGATTTCAAAGATGTTTGAGTTGAATTTTTGAAAACCAACGCTATTGACGCTTATGTAGAATTGCCCGATGGGAATATTAGAAATTTTAAAACCACCGTTTGCGTCTGCAACATCGGCTTTGACGAGCGTAGAATCTTTAACTTTGAAAACCGCAATGGTTGCAAAAGGCACGGCTTCATTGTTTTCACTTTTCGCCAAACCTTTGATATTGAAAGTTTGTGAAAAGAGATTTAAGGTAAAAAGTAACAATAGGGTAAAAATGGAAAGCTTTTTCATTGCATAAAGTTTTAAAATTGAGTGATGGAACAAATCTACAACACCCCCTCAGTATTTCTCACTCATTTCCGTCGAGTTGCCAAATAGGTCGCTGAAATGAAAACGACCATTCATCGGTCTATTTGGCAATTCACCGATTTGTGGCGGCTTATTAATCGTGGTTGTTGTATCTTTCGGTTCAAAATTATCAACGATGACATCATCTTTGGGGGATAAAGAAATATTGGGCGGTATAAAAATGCGGTGGCTTGCTGGGGTCATTGGATTTTATTTTTTAAATTATTTGATTTATATCCTCACTTTGGCTTTTAATGAATTGGCGTATCAAAAAATAACTTTTTGGGAATTATTGTTAAAATATGCCATTAGTCAAGCTTTTGATTATTCATTGAAGTTTCTTTTGACCATTCCACTGTGTTATCTCTATTTTCGCCTAATCAAGCATTGGCATCTCGCTTTAAAAATAGGATTGCACATTTTCACGTTAATTGCTTTTGTTTTGACGTGGAAAAAGCTATTCTATATGACCATGGAGTTTTTAGGCAGAGGGCATTTGCGTGGGTCTTCGGAAGTGTGGGATATTTACATTCCTGCTTTATTTTACATCATTCAGTTCAGCATTTTTCACGCTTTTGAATATTACTATCAACTACAAAAACAAAAGGAATTGGAGCATAAATTGCGTCAAGTGTCGCTACAAAATGAGCTTTCAGCCATCAAAGCACAACTCAATCCGCATTTTTTATACAATGTTTTCAATACCATCAGCGCCTCGGTGCCGCCTGAACAAGAGCGCACGCGGGAGATGATTGCCGAATTGTCTGACCTTTTTCGCTACCAACTCAAAGCCTCCCGCACGGAATTGGTGCCCTTAAAAGATGAAATTGAATTTGTTAAAAAATATTTGGATTTAGAAAAAGCCCGTTTCAGCGAAAGATTGACAGTGAAGATTGATATTGATAATGCTGTTTTGGATGAAAAAATCCCTTCAATGATTCTTCAACCTTTGGTAGAAAACTGTCTAAAACACGGTTTGTCATCGTTGGTGGAAGGCGGTGAAATTTCCATTAAAATAAAAAAAGAAGCCGATTTTATTCATTTTGAAATAGCGGACACGGGCATAGGCGTAAAAGATAAATCGAGTTTGCTAAAAAGTGAAGGCATCGGATTACAAAATACGCAATTGCGCTTGGAAAAAATGTATCATTCAAAATTGGTTTTTAAAGATAACCAACCTTCGGGTTTAATTGTTGGCTTTGATTTAAATATCAAAAATATCTCCCAAAATCCGTGAAATACTGAGGGGTCATTCTTCACTTTTAATAACTACACAATGAAAAACAAAGTTATTCCTACGGCGGTTTTATTAATGCTTTCTGTGGGCAATTACTTCCGCATTTCAGGAAATGAAAACATTAGAACCGTTCAATTCTTATCAGTTTTTGCCATTGGGGCTTTGAGTTCGCTCCTTGTCAGAGAGCTTATTGAAAAATTTAAAAATGAAAAGCCCTAAAATCACTTTGAAATGGAAACTAAAAAGGTCGCTTTGACATTAGCTATTATTACTGGGGCGATTTGCATTAGCTTTTTTATCTACAAATTAGCCGTTAGAAAAGAAACAGATTGGATGATTTTATCGGCAGGTTTGTTGGTTTTAGCATTGGGCTATTCTTCATTTTCTATGTCTAAAAAAGGGTAATGATTAACGTTTTGTGTGCATGAAAAAAATCGTAGTTATTGATGACGAAGCCGCAGGTCGGACGCTGATTAAACAATATTTGACGGAATATCCAACGTTGATAGTCGTCGGTGAAGCCAATAATGGCGTGGATGCGATTAAAGTCATCAATGAATTTAAGCCCGATTTAATTTTTTTGGATATCCAAATGCCAGGGCTTTCGGGTTTCGAGGTTTTGCAACATCTTGATGAAATTCCACAAATCATATTTTCTACCGCTTATGACAAATATGCACTTCAAGCCTTCGAAGTGCACGCCGTGGATTACTTGTTAAAACCCTACACCCGCGAGCGTTTCAAACACGCTATTCAACGCATCAGAAGTGATGAACAGCCTAATCCTGTATTGCCCTTAGCTGAAAGTTTGTTGAACACGACCCATTATCCCGAACGGATATTGGTACAAATTGGTCAAAAACTCATCAATATAGCTGTTACCGACATCATTTGGATAGAAGCGGACGGTGATTATTCACGCCTCATCACTTTTAATGGTACTTATTTGAGCAATTACGGCATCAGCACTTTAGAGACTAAACTCAATCCGAATAGCTTTATCAGAATACACCGTTCATCACTGATTCATTTAAAATTCATCAAAGAAGTGCAAAAATATGTGAGCAGTTACGACATCATTATGCAAAACAATGATGTCGTTCGGGTCAGTCGAGGCTATATGGATAATTTGAAAAAGTTGATGTATTGATTTAAAAAAGGCATAAAAAAGGCTATTGGTGTGCACCAACAGCCTGCGTAAAATGATGTTTATTTGTTTGAATAATTTTTTTTATACCATAAATAAAGTAAACTATCTATACTATAATATGCAAATATAAGACCGCCTTATCAAATTCCGTTTAACCTATGTTAAATAATGCGTTTTGCTAATTTTTTTCGTATTCTACTGAGTGATTGAGGCTTGATATTGATGTATTCAGAGATATATCCTAAAGGCAGTTTTTGAAAAATATCAGGTCTTTTTTCAATTAATTTCAGGTAGCGCTCTTCAGCCGAAAGAAATACAAAATCCCGCAGGCGGTCACTCATAAAAATATAGAATCGTTCAACCATTTTACGGATAATACTTTCAAATACGTGGTAATTATTCATCAAATACTCTCTTTCTTCGTAGTTAATTGTGTAAATGACGGAATCAGTGATGGCTTGTATATTACATTTAGAGGGTGATTTTCTGACGTAACTTTCAAAATCTGAGATGGGTGTTTTTTCAAAATGAAAAAACATAGACCTTTCTTTGCCTGCCTTATCCACGTAATAAGTTCTAAGAATTCCAGATTCTACAAAGCCCATAACAGTGCAAACTTTACCCTCCGTGATCAGGAAGTCTCCAGCTTTTAATCTGTAAATTACAGTCCTACTCAATAAAATATTCCATTCCTCGTCAGTCAACGAGGCATAGCTTTGTATAAAACTTCTGACATTTTCCATTCTTTGTAGTGATTGGGTTAGTTTTTTATGCTTAGATTAAAAAAAGGCAGCAAATGTATTAAATACCAATCAAATTAATAATTGATTTAATAATAAAATTGCCGCTTTTCAAAAATATTATACGTAAAAAAAAGCCTCTCAGATTCACCCTTTTGCGGTTGATACTGAGGGGCCTTTTGTTGGAGTTAAAATCCAGTATTTTTTACAATTGGGGGGTAAAAAGGGGCTTTCAATATTTTAAAAATCATTGCCTTCCTCTCTCCTCTTCATTTTGCCACCTTTACCACCCTTTTTACCGCTTTTATCGCTAAAAAAATAGGTAAAAGACAGCATTCCGTACCGCCCAAGCGAGCGAATACGCTCCTCTTGCACATAATTACCATCTGCATATCTGTTGATACCAGTGTTGCGATTCAGTGCATCCACAACCATCAAACGGATTTCATTGCGGCGATTATCATCCAAAAATTTTGAAAATGAAAGACCCAAAATTGGTATCCCCGGCGTCGTACCAAAAGCTTTACCCATCTGAATTGAATAATCAAAATTGCTTCTTATGCGGGTATTATAGGGCAACGTGATGGACATTTCAGCTTCATAATCATAACTTACATACCATTGGCTGAGGTTCGTTTGCAGGGAATAATCGGTTTGATTGTACTTCACAGAGGCTTTAAAACTCAACTCAAATGTATCGGGAATATTCAATTCTGCCCTCAAACCCGAAGCTGCATTGAGGCGATATGTGGTATTTTCCTCGTTATTTATGAAACTTATGCCCGTATTATAACTGTTATTGGTCGTCCAATTAAAGCGCAAACGGTTGCGCCACATTCTGAAACCCAATGCCGTATGCGCCGATAATTGGGCAGCTGAAGGCGTGTTGACAGGCATCGTCGTCCGCCTTAAAGCCGTGTCAACGGTCAATTGATTCGCAATTTTGTTGGTGGTGTAAGTGCCGTTGATATTACCGTTAAAATAGGTAAAAGTCTTTTTATTAAAAGAAGTGTACATCAATCGTAAGCGACTATTGTATTCAGGTCGGAGGTTTTCATTACCGAAATAAAGATTCAGCGGGTCACTGTTATCGCGTACGGGTTGTAGCTGGTCAATGGACGGTTCATTCACATCCGTATCGAAGTTAAAATTGAACCTTTTTTGCTTATTTATGCTGTATTCAAGCCGCATAGTTGGCAAAAAATAACGATAAGTCTGTTCCACCGTATCTTTTAAAGTAATAAAAGTGCCTTTTAAAACGGAATTTTGATATTGTCCGCCAATTGTAAAATTAAAATCAGCCGTATTTTTGACCCTCAAATTAGAGCCTAATCTATGATAAATAAAGGCATTTTTGTACAAATTACTCAATTGCGAATTGAACTGACTTTCGCCGTTTTTAATGCTATAAACATCCCGATTGGCAATATTATCCGCTAAGCCGAAGCGATAACTGGTCTCCCAAGTAGTCTTTTTACTGAGGGGTTCGGTGTATGATAGCGAGCTGGAGTAATTATTGCGGTAATTGGTTCGGGCATCCGTTTGGTCAATCGTATCATTGCGATAGTTTTGACCAAGGCTATTAAAATAGTTGATTTTAGATTGCAATTCGGCATCGCGGTCACTTTCATTTCGGCTGTAACTGAGGTTGAGCGAAAGCGTACGACCTGCTTTATTCAGTTTTCTCCTTATTAAAAAACTGTTTGAGTTTGCCAATCCTCCCCCCTCAGTATAAGAGTGTTTTTTTTGCTGATTTTGGAGTAAAGTGTCCCCTCGCAAATTTCTGGATTGACTACCCAAATCGTTCAAATTTTTACTCAAAGACAAGCTGCTCGTGAAACGTATTGAAGTCAGAGAATCCAACTTTTGGTCAAGCTGAACATTCACCCGATGATTGCGGTTGGTAACATCATTTAAAGTCAAGGCATGGGTAAAATAGCTGCCTGTTGTCAAAAAGCTTTGGCGGTCAAGCTGCCTATCCGTTAGGGTGTTCTGATTATTGTAGAAATAGCTGGCAGTAATGTCCGTTTTATCCGAAAAAGTACCCGTGTAATTAGTCCCTCCACTTTGCAATTCTTGAAAACCTTTTGAAGTATTTTGTTGCGGTTGTCTCTGACTGGTACTTCCGCTGTTTCGATTATTTTGACCCGTAAAAGCCGAGAAGTCTTCCTCCGCAAACCCCGTTTTATTGATATTATTCGCCGAACCCAAAACCGTAAGTTTGTGTTTTTCAGTAAAACTATTGAGGTTCATACGCCCTGTATAGCGGTTGTCAGTGCCATAACCGCCCGTCATTCTGCCATTGGTTTGGCGCGTAAATGTGGGTTTTAAACGAATATTGATGGTCTTTTTACGGCTGCCATCATCAATGCCCGTAAATTCCGCTTGGTCACTCTTTTTATCATAAATTTCGATGGATTCAATGGCATCTGCGGGCAGATTTTGGAGCGCTACTTGAGGGTCATTTCCAAAAAAAGGCTTGCCATTCACGAGTATTTGTTGCACTTGTTCGCCTTGTGCTTGGATGGTACCGTCCTTTTCAAGTTCTACACCCGGGAGTTTTTTAATTAATTCAGCCGCCATATCATTGGGCTGCGTATTGAAGGCTTTGGCATCAAACGCCATAGTATCACCTCTGATTTGGACAGGCTCCCGAGTGGCTGTTATCACGGCTTCCGAGAGCAATTTACTGAGGGGAGTCAATTTTATAACGCCTAAATTCAAAGGCGAGTTAGATTGCTGTTCTGCATTCAAATTTTGCTTTAGCGGCTCGTAACCAATATAATTTATAGATATTAAAAAGGGATTTTGACTACTTTTTAAGTCAAATTGAAATACTCCCATGTCGTCCGTAGCTGTGTGCGCAACGATAGATGAATCCGAAATATTCAATAAAACGACATTTGCAAAAGGCAACGGCTGCTCCATTTCATCATGAACAGTGCCTTGTATTTGCTTTTGAGCAAACGCCTTTTCAGAAATTAGAATAAATAAAAGGATTGGGAGAGATGAGACAATTGCCTTTTTAAATATAAAGAGTGATTTCAAAATGGGTATAATTTTATAATATTAAGGTGAATATGTTAGACTCTCTAATAGCCTTTGAGTTTAAATGGAGACTAAAAAAACTACTATGTTTTGTGAATATAAAGATAAAAATTTAGCTTGTGAAACTTGTAAAGTTATTTATGTTTTAGTCGTACTGGCTTAATTTAAGCTTAAACACCTCGGCTATTAAAAATCGAACCTCTTTTTGGGAAAATAATCCTTCTTGAACTATGCTTTTTTTCTAAATCATGCATCTATAGATAAGATTTTAAAACCTTTCAACGTTTAAATAAAAAAATCTTATCAAATGAAAAAATTAGTTCTGTTCCCCACTCTCCTTTTGACTGCTTTGAGCGTCATTGTTCTGTCTTCTTTTTATTTAAAACAAGACAAAACCCTTAAAAACGAAGCGGGAGGCGAAGAATTTGCCGCTTTTCTCAAGCTTTTCCCAAAGGGTCAATTGCCCTACGCCATCACTCAAGAGAATTTGAAAAAAGACCTTTCGAAATTGACAAAGGGTGAATCGAACAACTATGATAAAAAAGCCCCTAAAGTTAAAATTGATTACAGGCAGCATAAATTTCTACCCTTGATAGCAGAAAGCCGTTTCAGTAGAATTCCTATTTCGGCAGAACCTATCATATCTTTTGAAACTGAAAAACACATAGCTGTCATTTATAATATCGGCAGAGGATACTCCAATAAAAACTACGCAATAACGGTTTTTAATAAAAAAGGAGAGCATATCAGCAGCTATTACATGGCATCTGCCCGCACTTCGAGCATGCAAACAGCTTCTATCACGCCCGATTTAGCCATGACGACGAATAAATACGACATCAAATGGCAAAATGATATAAGTGAAAAAGGCTTAAAAGGCAACAGCATTTCCAATTTGGTTTTAACTCAAACCGATACTATTGATTTGACTCAAAAATCAAATGTGCATGAGATTGAAAAAAATACCCCCTCAGTAAAAACACTTCAAAAAGCAGAAAAAGCAGTTTGGGAGATGTGATTTTATATTGTTGTGTTGTTGTATTGTTGTATTGTTTTGCACACTATAAGTAAACAATACAACAATTCAAATCACCCATACACCCACTTCATCCAAGGCGATTTTCTAATAATCCATTCCGCTATTAAAATATTCGGAATCCAGCTCGGAAAAGCGATGATTTGATAGGCTATTTCACTATCAATAACCGTAAAAGTGGCACAATAAAATTGCATAATCCTTAAAGTAATGGCTGAAAATGTCAAGGCATAGCTGCGAATCATCCACTCGCCGTGCGCTTTAATTTGACCGTTTCGGATGGCTTGATAACCCCTTAAAGTCACCCACCACCACAATATGCTCAGGGTCATAAACGATATTTGACCTATCAAACCACCATTGGCATAATACGCCATTATTAAAGCAGCGGGACCACTCACAAAGAGAATAATACCGATGTAAACCTTCCCAATCAATCGATGTACTGAGGGGTATTGTTTTAATAAAAAACTTGAAAATTGAGTCAATCCAGAGCCTAAAAGCCATAAACTGCTGAAAATATGCAGATAAAATGCCCACCGATAGTGCGAAAGATGAATAATATGCTGTTTGGATTGTAAAAAATCAATATCCGTTTCGCCCGAAGTATAAGGCAAAATTATTTGCAGCATGAGATACCAAAAAAAGTTTAGTGCTATGAATAGCAAGACGGGAAAACTTTGTCTGAGTAAAACTGAAGAAGATTTTAGCATTAGATTAGATTAAACTAACAAGATTCAATTCAGCTATTATTAATCATAAATCTCTCTCCGATGTCCTAAATTAATTACATCGACAACAAGCCTATTATCAAAAACCTCGTAAATAATACGGTAATCGCTTACTCGAATTCGATAGCCACTACGCCCTTTAAGTTTTTTATAACCTTTTGGAAGAGGATTATCAGCCAAAGCAAAGATGGCCGACCGAATATTGGAATAATAAGGTTCAGGAATGGTTTCTAAGGCTTTAATTGCCCTTTTTTGAATGGTAATTTGATAAGTCATTAATGTTAATTTGCAGGATTATTCCTCTTGGCATCGAGCATCTTAAATGCCTCTTCGATAGGGATTGAAGGCTCATTATTGGCTTTCGCCTCGTCATAAAGGCGTTGGTCGTAAAGTTCTTCAAGTTCTTCCATGAGAGCATTGAAATCCTTAATCGGTAAAATTACCGATAATTTATTGCCTTGAGCGTCTGTGACATATTGAGGCTTGATAGTTAACATTCTTGAATTATTTTCTACAAATATAGGATTTATTTAAAATAGTTCAATAAAATTATCTGTACTAAAATACGGTTCA
>JANMYC010000482.1:0-2436 GCA_031381715.1 Saprospiraceae bacterium | reverse complement strand
CAAAACACCCCCTTCTGCACAATCGGGAACAAGCCCGAGCGGCGGCGGCGTGGGGAATAAATCGCGGTATTGAACACCGCGTTCGCCATTTTTATCAGTCAAATTAAAGACAGAAACCTGTCCTTCAAACCTAAAAATAGAGGCATACACATTCACCTTACCCCTCAGTACAGCAGCATCATTGACGAGATAGCGCGTCGGAAAATTATCCGTTCCATCTGCCACCACATCGTATAACTCTATGATTTTCAAGGCATTATCACTGGTAAATGCAAAAGGATAAGTCTCAATTTGAATATGCGGATTGAGGGCAAGCAAGCGTTTTTTAGCGGCTTCTGCTTTGTATTCGCCAACATCTTGCGTGATGTAAAGCACTTGCCGCTGCAAATTGGAATCATCCACTTTATCCGCGTCAATAATGCCAATCCGACCCACACCCGCCGCTGCCAAATTGAGGCTTTTACAACCAATTTTACGAGTGAAAATGCCCTTAAAATTATAGAAAATTATGATGTCGTGGCAGATGGTACGGATAATTTTCCCACCCGCTACCTCGTCAATGATGCGGCTGTACTGAGGGGTAAGGTGAATGTGTATGCTTCTATTTTCAGATTCGAAGGACAGGTTTCGGTTTTCAATTATAGTAAAATGGGAGGGGAAAGGGGCGTGCAATACCGTGATTTATTTCCTACGCCACCACCGCCTGGGTTGGTGCCAGATTGTGCAGAAGGGGGCGTTTTAGGTGTTTTACCGGGTATTATTGGTAGTATGCAAGCGAGTGAAGTGATTAAAGTGTTGAGTGGGGTGGGTGAGCCTTTGGCGGGTCGTTTGTTCATTTTTGATGCGGCAAGTTTTACCACGAGGGTTTTAAAAGTGTCTAAAAATCTGAATTTGGTCGTGCCTACGGAGTTGATTGATTATGATATGTTTTGTGGTATAAAAAAGGCGACTGTCGAGAGTCAACAGGCGACAGTGGGTGAAATTTCAGTTTTTGAATTAAAAAAAATGATGGACGAAAAGGCTGATTTTCAACTAATTGATGTGCGGGAGGCGTATGAATATGAAGTCTCAAATTTAGGCGGTACTCTGATACCCCTCAGTATTTTAAGTGAAAATATTGATAAAATTGATAGGGCCAAAATCGTGGTCGTGCATTGTAAAAGCGGTGCAAGAAGTACCAAAGCCATTGATTTTTTAAAAGAACACGGCGTTAAAAATGTGTTAAACTTGACGGGTGGTATCGTGGCTTTTGAAAAAGAGTTTTTATAATTGTTGGAACATCCGCAAAAATTAACTAAATTGCTCTAAAATAAGAATTATGGATTATCAAAAATATATTTCAATGAATCCAAACATTCGGTTTGGAAAGCCTTGTATCACAGGAACGCGCATCACAGTTGCCGATGTTTTGGGGTGGTTAGCTAATGGAATGTCTTATGAGCAAATTATTGAGGATTTTCCACAACTTTCAAAAGATCAGATTTTAGCATGTTTGGCTTTCGCAGCTGCTAAAGAGAGAACAATACGTGTTGCTGCATGAAAATACTACTTGATGAAAACCTATCTTTCAAACTTAAATCGAAACTGAAATTAGTTTTTCCTAATCTTATTCATTTGAGTGATATTGGGTTGCAGGGCAGAGATGATAATAACATTTTTGAATTTGCCCGAAATAATAGCTTTGATGCCATCATAACCAATGATGAAGACTACTATTGGCTCAGTCTTCTCAAAGGGTTTCCGCCTAAAATCATTTGGCTAAGATTAGGGAATATGACTACAGATAATATTGCTTTAGTAATTTCTTCAAAGCAAATTGATATTCAAAATTTTCTTATTGATCCTGATGAAATTTGCCTTGAAATAAAATAGAATTCCAATATACCTCACCTTTTAAATCATCGAAAATGAAAAAAATACTTCTTTTTGCTTTTATCAGCCTGCCATTTTTAGGTTTTAGTCAAACTGATGATAACCGACCAAGTATAAAATTGGCTCAACCGCCACCCGAAAATAAAAGAATGACTTATATGCAGAAAGGTGCGCCTGTGCCTTTTGATGATAAAACATTGCCTCTTTTGGTGATAGATGGCTTGCTATTGAATTTTGAAAATCACGCTGAATTTGAAGCGAAATTAAATACAATTAATCCCAATACAATCGCATCAATGGATGTCGAGAAAGGCAAAAAAGCCATTGATATTTTTGGTGAAAAAGGGAATAACGGGGCTATTATTATAACGAGTAAGAAGTAAATTAACGCAAATTGTCACAAAATAAGGCATAAATGAACTTTTTTAATTTAACAAAGGTTTATTTATGCCTTATTTTTTAAGGGTGAGCAGCTACCCAAACATCACCATCTTCAAAAATCTCCTTTTTCCATATCGGAACAGTCTGTTTTAAAGTATCAATGCAATACTCACAGGCATCAAA
>JANMYC010000478.1:0-4118 GCA_031381715.1 Saprospiraceae bacterium | reverse complement strand
ATGCCAACGGAAATGTACCATACAACAAAACCATCGGTGGCAAAAAAACTTTATCAAAAAACCCATTAAAGCTACAAAACGCTATGTACGCTAAATACAAAACGTAAAAGCCCAAAACCTTATAAAATAAGCGGTTCTCCTTGCCGACAGGTGCACTTTTTTCAACTAAAAGGGCAATTAAAACAATAGAGAAAGGGAAGACTATCATAAATGATGTCGCTATCCATTCTGGTAAATTGTAAGTAACCATTAAATCATGTTATTGTTATGGTTGTTATTGTTTCTTTTTTCAAGTTCAATTTTAATATCATTCATTTGTTTTTTGCTGATAAACAAAATTGATGATGATGAAAAAAGTACAACCAAAAGAGGGAATGCAACGGTATATTGCTTTAGCACTAATAAAGCTATTATAGGGACTGCTAAAATGGATAAAATGCCTATGAAAGCACCTAAAACTGTTTTTGATGTCTTTTCTTTCTCCATTAATTCTGTTACACTCAATTCTGAAAGATTTTTACTTTCCATATCGTAATATTTTTATGATTAAAAAAATTATCGCTTATCCGCAATTTCCTTCCTAATTCTACTCAAAGACGTGTCCGTAATGCCCAAATATGTCGCAATTTGTTTCAATGGTACATTCTGCACAATATCGGGTTTGGCTTTCAGAAGGTTCAAATAGCGGTCTTTGGCGGGGTCAGCAATTATAGAAACAGAATGGGTTTTCAACTCAAAATAATTGTTTACCAAACGGGTACGCCCGACTTCTCGAAAGGCTTCGATGTTAAACAATTTCATGAAATCCTCAAAGGTAATTTTCCACGCTACGCACGGCGTTATGGCTTGAATATCTTCCCGACATTTGGTGCGCAGGAAATAAGAATGCCAATCAATGACAATATCCGTCGAGCTAAAAAACTTGGTGCTGATGTCGTTGCCTTCCAAATCAATCGCGTAAGAACGGGCGTAACCACTCTCCATAAAATAGTAGTAATTGGCGGTGGTTCCTTGCTTCACCAAATAGTCCCCTTTGGCAAATTCCATGCGTTTGTATTGATTGAGGATTTTCTCCAAATCTTCTTTTTTAAAGTTTTTTTCGTCAAAAATCTTCGTTAAAAAATGCTTTTCGCCCATTTTTTTTATTTGTTTTTGTTAAAATACTGAGGGGGTCTCTCTACTACTCTCACTCCACCACCAAAGTAATATTCCGATTATTATCATCCTCAACATTCTTTGCCGTCTCGGGTGCACCTTGCCAATTGCTGCCATTGACCACAAACTTAAACGCATGGGTTTTACCTTTTTCAAACTTGGATTTTGGCAGCGACAATTCGTATTTTCTATCTTTTACAAAAGTGAGCATTAGCTTATCGTCTTTCGGATTCCAACCGTTAAAAGTACCCGCAATGGTTACTCTTTTGATGTCCGTTAGAGGGACACCTTTTGGAACGTCAAAAGCAAAAACCACATTATCGCCTTTTATTTCGTAGCCATATTGGGTGAGTTTGATGTTTTTCTTAGCAACGACAACGGGCGCAAAAACCAAATTTTCGATAAATTTTTTATCCCCGTCGGGCGCATAACCCGACTTTATCAAAAAGGCTTTGGCGTTTTCATCCAAACTGCCATCCAAAGCTAATATTTCTTTAATCGCCGCTTTTTTATCAGTCGCTTTGGCGTAGTAACTTTTACAGATTTTATAACCTACGAAATAACCCAAATCTCTCATATTGACCTCATTTATGGTTCTGCCTGTCGAACCATACAACCAATCAAAAAACTTGAAATCTTCACTCGAACCCACGAATTTTTTAAATTCTGCCCAAACAGCTTTTTCATTTTTATTACCAAAAGCCGTATGCCTGTTTGGGTAGGTTACTGCCAAATCCTGTTGATTGACTACTTCAGCGATAAAATCTGCCATGCCTTCCATAATCGTATTCCCTAAAAGAGCAAGGCGTTTGGGCGCAACTTGTTGCGTATGCACATACTCGTGTAAGACAATGCCAATTGGCCAATCGGGTTTCTCATTCGCCTCAACTTCTGCCCCGATGATGAGTTGTCCCTCCGAAACTCTGCCACCAAATATGCCCGTCCCAATGACGAAATAAATATTGCCTTTCTTAAAATCAGGATAAAGCTCCTTGAAATACGCTATTTTCTTATCCAAAACAGGTTTTTGAGCCAAAATAAATAACGTATAAGGACGTATGCGCTGTAATTTTTCACGAGAATTATCCATAAATTCTACCCAATCAGACGCTTTTTTCTCCGTAAAATCAATGGTGTATTTAAGCCCAAAACTCGCTTTATCGAGGTAATATTTTTGGATAAAAGCCGCTTGTTTTGCCGTGTCGGGCGTGGTTTGAACGCTGTCGAAAGTCATCCAAAAATTGGTAATGTCGGAAGTAATGACTTCGATTTGGGCTTGCATTGAGAAAGACATCAATAAAGCGAGGCTGATTAATTTGATAATTTTCATTGAAAATAGGTTTAAAATTCATAAAAAACGGTTTTATACTGAGGGGGGCAATTCTATCATTTTCTTATTTTCGATACTTTTTCAATAAGTCTTCGTAGCGTTTTTTCCCTACGAAACGGCTGTATGGCAAGTCATCAGGTGTTAAATTAGCAGGGTTAAAACCTAAAACAAACGCTTTTTCTAAGATTTCATAAAATTTATTTTCATCCCCATTCATGGCGTATACTTCGGCTAATGTTGTGAATGGAACGGGATGTTTGGGATTAACATCAATCGCAATTTTCACGTTCGCAAAAGCAGAATCTTTTTGCCCCGACATATTAAAAGCCATTGCAAGGACATTATGATAGTTTTGTACAACCTTTTTGTCCATTTGATTGAGAGTCATTTTAGGCAACTGCGTAATCTCACGGTATTGTTTTTTACTAATATAATACTGAATGAGCGACTCAATTATGCTAAGATTGTTGGGGTCATAATCCAATACTTGCCTTGATTTTTTAATCCCAAGCACCGTATCACGTTCCAAAAATGCCAAATAGCTTTCATTCAAAAGCCGTTCATTGATTTTTAGACTGTGCTTGGCGGCTAACAAAAACAGTTCTTTCGCACCTTTTATATCGCCCCGTTTCTGTTTGATACCACCCCAATAGCTGTACCAAACGGGGTCATTTGGCAATAGTTTTACTATTTTTTCAAAGATGCGGTCACTTTCATCAAAGCGTTTGAGGTTGTTCAAAGCCGACCCATAAATACCCAAATACTGCACTTCATCGGGCGTTATTTTTAATGCTTTTTCGAGATAAGGCAACGCAAGAGAATCCTGACCATTTTGCTGATAATACAAAGCGGACCGCCAATAAGCCAGCGCAAAATTAGGCGACAACTCGGCGGCTTCCTCAAATTCTTTCAAAGCCGAGGCTGCTTGCCCCATTTCTTGGTAGGCACTGCCCAACGCTATTTTTGCCCAGTGTCTTTCTTCGGGATTTTCACCCAACATTTTTCGCGCTACCTCAATGCCCTCATTGTATTTTCCTCTTCTTTGAAAATACAATGACAACCGATAAGGGTCTGAATTTTTCAATATTTGCTCACAAATTTTGCGGTTTAAGTAGGCAAAAGTCGCTCTTTCTCCCAGTTGTGGTGGGCTGATAAAAGTCACGGAAGCATAATTTGTCATCCGCATCGTGACCGCTAATGCACTATCGGCTTGTGTGATCTCGCAGCGAATAACATTGTTTTTCCTGCCCAACAACTCCCGCAATTGAAAAGCAATACTCCGTAGCGAAATACCAAAACCCATAACTGAAATATTCATTTCGGCTTGTTCGCTGCCACTCACAGACTGAAAATTCTCGGTCTTAATAGATTTTACCTCATTTTTTACAAGGCTGTATTCGTCCTGCAACTGCCGCGCCATGACATTACCATCAAAGCCATTTTTTGCTAAAGACTCGGGCACTAAAAATGCTTCTATTGAATAGCCTTCTTCTTTAAAAATTCGGAATACCAAAAGCACCATGATAATAATTAAAAACAAAGTACCAATACGTAGAATCAAAGAAACAAGCGAACCAAGCCAAGAATCATGTTTGCGGATATCCGTATTTTGCCATGTAGATCGTAAAAAAGA
>JANMYC010000477.1:0-1765 GCA_031381715.1 Saprospiraceae bacterium | reverse complement strand
TGGCAGATGATGTCAGAAATCATGGCGCAAAAGGCTTGAAAGTGTATAAAAACTTGGGTTTGAATGTCAAAGAAAACGGCAAATTAGTGGCAGTTGATGACCCTCGTATTGACCCCATTTGGGCAAAATGTGGTGAATTAGGGATTCCTGTCATCATCCACACCGCCGATCCCGCGCCTTTTTGGAAACCGATGGATGGTTTTAACGAGCGTTGGCTTGAACTTAAGACGCATAAAGGCAGAAAGCGAGATGTGGCAAACGGTGATTTTTCCTTTGAGCAACTCATCGAGCAACAACACAATATTATTAGGAAGCACGCTAAAACCACCTTTATCAGCGCACACATGGGCTGGCATCCGAATGATTTGACGAAATTGGATAGCCTTTTAACCGTTTTTCCGAATATGTACGTCGAAATTGGGGCAGTTATCGCTGAATTGGGTCGGCAGCCGCGCGCTGCCAAAAAGTTTTTTGAAAAACGCCAAGACCGCATTCTATTCGGAAAAGACTCTTACGTGCCCGATGAATACGCCACCTATTTCAGAGTCCTCGAAACCGAAGATGAATATTTCCCTTACCACAAAAAATACCACGCTTTTTGGCGCATGTACGGCTTAGGGCTTTCCGATGAAGTGTTGAAAAAAGTGTATTATAAAAATGCGTTAAAGATTATTCCGGGCATTGATAAATCACTTTTTCCTGAATAAAAAAGAGTGCCCCCCTCAGTATTTGAATCAAAAACCTCTATTTTAAATGAAAAACATACTGTTCTTATTCTTTTTCCTAGGAACTCCCACCCTTTTCGCTCAAATGCTTTACGAGGTTCAACCCCAAATTATTCATTGGGATAGCCTTATTGCTAAAACTGAAAATGGACGTACCCGCCGACTCCTTCTTGAAGGAACAACGACGCATTTGAAATATTTCAGAGTGCACGCTACCACACTCGACGCAGGTGCTGCGCCCAATCCGCCGCATCCCAATAAAGATGCTGATGAGCTTTTTATCGTCAAAGAAGGTAAAATAAAGGTGACAATTGGCGATAAATCAAAAATTATTGAAGCGGGTGGCGTAGTCGTTGTCCTCGCCGATGAAGTACACGGCATTGAAAATGCGGGCGATAAACCCGCTACTTATTATGTTTTTCGATACCAAGGTAAGACCCCAACCGATACTGAGAGGGGTAAAAAAGCGGGTGGTTCTATATTGATGAACGCAGCGGATAGCCTTTTAAAAAACCACGATAAGGGTGGTCGGCGGAATTTTTACAATCGCCCCATTACCCAATGCTCCATTTTTGAAATGCACACCACCGCACTGAATGCGGGTTTAGAAAGCCATCAACCCCATACCCATATTACCGAAGAAGCCCTTTTAATCACTAAAGGAACAGTAACAATGGTGATTGATTGTAAAATTTATCAAGCCAAAGCGGGTGATTTGATTATTTTGACATCGAATATTCCACACGCGCTCATCAATACTACGGGTGCACAATGTGAATATTTTGCTTTTACTTGGAAATGATACCCCCTCAGTATAAGAGGTGAAAATGTGTTTGAAAACTGATTTCAACACCAATTTTAAGATATAACCGTGTCACCGCTAAAAGCGGCGGCACGAATTTTAACAACTTCACAATTAAAACGGTAACTATGAAAACTCTACTCCCATTTTTAACAATTATTTGTCTGTTTTCACTATCCTTAAAACTGTCGGCACAGCCTAATATGAATGATGCCGTTATCAAAACGGTTAAAATCAA
>JANMYC010000447.1:0-2400 GCA_031381715.1 Saprospiraceae bacterium | reverse complement strand
ATGCCAATAAATAATCGTCTTTAGGGTCTCTTGAAAGAGCAATTTGAGAAGAAACTTCGATAACAATCGAACGTCGGAGAATCAAAGAGATAAGTGTTTCGATTTGTTCTGCGTTTATATACTTTTGAAATTTTGGGCGTTTCAAAACTAACGTCAGTTCATCTATTTCCTGTAGGCTTATGAGTAAATCGAAACGTGTATCAATAAGGATTTGGTCGAGATATTTTCGGATGTGTTGTCCCAAAAAATAGCCAATTCAAATATTGCTATCAAGAACAAGTTTTAGTTTTTTCATAGTGTAAAAAGAGTTCTTTCAAGTCTATTGGTTACTACGTACAGCTTTGATTTCTTCCAGAATCTCATCTTCTGAAAATTTTGGGTTGGGTATATTTTGAGCTAATTTTTGAAAATCATTTTGAATTTTTTTTAATTCAAAACGACGTAAACGTTCAGCAATGATTTGTTTTTGCTCATCAGGTAGTTGTTCAAGCCAGGATAAAAAGGTCTCAAACGCAATTTGTTTTTTACTATTTGGCAATGTCAATGTCATAATTTATGTCTTTTTTTTAAACAAAAATAGGTTTATTTATTTATTAAACCAATTTTTTAATCCATTCAACATCAATAATGAAACTTATAACTTATAAAAATAAGAAGAAACAAACCCGCATCGGGTGGCTTACTAAAGACGGTCAAGGCGTAGTAGATATGAAGTTAACCGATAAGCGTTTGCCGAACGATATGCTCAGTTTTATTGATAAAAATGAGCAGTATTTCAAGATTATTAAGAAAAATAATTTAGAAAACACCCCCCCTCAGTATAACCTCGATGAGGTGACTCTTTTAGCACCGCTACCAAATCCCCGCAGTTTTCGGGATTATATTGGCTTTGAACAACATATGCTTAATGCGTCCAAATCGTTTGGGCATACAGTTGGCGAGGCTTGGTATGAAATGCCGATTTTTTATTTTACCAATCACCAAGCTATTTATGGACCCAATGATGACATAAAACGTCCTGAAAAAGAAATCAAGATGGATTTGGAGTTGGAAATAGCGGTAATTATGGGTAAAAAAGGCAAAGACATTAAAGCAGAAAATGCGAATGATTACATATTTGGTTATACTGTTTTCAATGATTGGACGGCTCGTTTTATTCAAAAAAAAGAAATGACCGTGCCACTTGGACCCCACAAAGGAAAAGATTTTGCCAATGCCATTGGTCCTTGCATTGTGACAAAGGATGAATTTGAGCAATATCGTTGCACCATTTCAAGAGAAATGCACTCCGAACATTTAGCCCTGCCGCTGACAACAGGAGACCGTTTTGA
Organism: Saprospiraceae bacterium; assembly: GCA_031381715.1. Taxonomy (GTDB): domain Bacteria; phylum Bacteroidota; class Bacteroidia; order Chitinophagales; family Saprospiraceae; genus JAAFJT01. The sequence continues at coordinate 1,069 of JANMYC010000447.1, read as the reverse complement.
TGTGAAAATGACTGCAAAAATCAACGATACCGTTATCTGTGAAGGCAATTATAAGACCGTGTATTGGACATTTCCCCAAATGATTGAGCGCGCTTCCGAAAACAATGTCACACTCATGCCGGGCGATATTCTCGGCTCAGGTACAGTCGGGTGGGGGAGCTTGATTGAGAATAATTTCAGTGTTCACCGTCCTATTGAACCTGGCGACGTGGTAGAATTAGAAATTGAAGGCATTGGCGTTTTAAGAAATAAAGTTATTTAAATTATTATATTGCTGTATTGTTGGATTGCTACATTGTTTAGCGAGCAATCCAACAATATAACAATTCAACAATCCAGTAAGATGAAAATTATAGATATTTCAGTAACCATTTCAGAAGATATAAAAGAGCCATTGCCCACCAAGATTGTTTATGAAGACCATAAGGAAGGGGCTAAAAAGATGGGAGGTAAGTTGTTTGAAGGCTTAACCGATGTTTTTATTGATGGCAATGGGCCTGCGGGTGAGTTTCTAACCGTAACGAGCCATTGCGGGACGCACGTAGATGCGCCGTATCATTATTTCCCAACTTGCGAAGGCAAACCATCGAGAACGATTGATGAAATGCCTTTGGATTGGTTTTTTCACGATGGCGTTGTCTTGGATTTTACGGACAAGCCCGATGGCTATATGTTCGAGCCTGAAGATTTGATTGAAAAATTAGCGGCAATTAACTACACTTTAAAGCCTTTTGATATAGTTTTGATTCGCTGCGATGCTGATAAACGCTTGCATCACCCTGATTTTGTGAAAATTCACGTTGGTGCATCAGCAAAGGCAACGCATTGGCTCATTGACCAAGGCATAAAAGTGATGGGTACAGATGGTTGGGGTTGGGATATTCCGTTGCATATTCAAGCCGAAGATTATCGCAATAATCCACGTCCCGGGATTATTTGGCAAGCGCATTATGTGGGTATTGAAAAAGAATATTGTCAAATTGAGAAGTTAGCAAATCTTGAACAATTACCTCCTTTTGGATTTAAAGTTGCCTGTTTTCCTGCCAAAATCAAAGGTGCAAGTGCTGGC
>JANMYC010000446.1:0-10448 GCA_031381715.1 Saprospiraceae bacterium | reverse complement strand
CAAACCAGCAAAATTGGTATTGGAAGCCTTCAAAAAAAGGATTGACCACCAAATTGAAGCAGACGGTAAGCAACCCGAAGAATTGGCGAGAACTAAATCCTTATCGTACAGTACGATGAATCTAACCGCTTTTTCAAATATTGCCTATTTGGGAAAAGCGGTTAACGTTGATTTATGGAATTACACATCGCCAAAAGGCGGCAGCATAAAAAAAGCCTACGATTTTTTACAGCCTTACGCGATGGGCGCAAAAGCGTGGGAATACCCACAATTGGGCGGTCATTTGGCAGAAGATATTGAGCGATTGAAAGGCTTGTTTATCAAAATGGGCAGCATGATGGATATCAAAGAATATGCTGAAATGGCTGCAACAAGCACCGATAAATCGTATCCTGAAATGTTGGTTAGACCTTTTTGAAGACATTCTTTAGCCAAAACACTGAGGGGGGAGGTTAAAATACTTCCTCTTTTTTGAGGACATCTCACCCAGTCATGTCTCTATAATTGAAATGGAGATAATCATTTCCATCAATTTTATCAACAATTAACTAAACAACCATTAGAATTATGAAAAAAACTCCACAATCGAGGCGCAAAATACGTCTCTGCATTTTATTAATCGCTCTATCTTGGGTTTTTTCCTCTGCCGCGAATACCTTTCCCAAAGCTGAAAAGCCTAACTACACGTTGCCGATTCTAACACACATTGTTATAGGCAAAGTGACCGATGGAAAAAATGAGCCGTTGGTGGGTGCAAGCGTCTTGCTTAAAGGAACATCAAAAGGAGTTGTCACGGATGTCAATGGCGATTTTCGTTTGGAGCTAAACGATAATGATAAAAATGGCACTTTATCCGTCAGTTTCCTCGGTTTTGAAAGACAAGATATTTCCATTGAGGGGCGTACTTCTTTTAATATTGTGCTGAAAGAGGACGTTTTGAATAACTTAAATGAAGTGGTTGTAACGGGCTACGGCACGCAACGCAAAAGCGATTTGATGGGTGCCGTGGCTTCTATTAAAAGTGAAGCTTTGCGGGAATTGCCCGTAACGAGCGTTGAACAAGCCTTGCAAGGACGCATGACGGGCGTGCAGGTTCAACAAAGTTCGGGGCAACCGGGCGCGGGTATCAGTATCCGTGTGCGGGGCGTTACGTCAATTGCAGGTGGCAATGAGCCGCTTTTAGTGATTGATGGGATTCCACAATTCAAAAATGATAGCCGAGGCTTGAATGGTTTAGCGTCGTTCAATGCCAACGACATTGAAAGTATTGAAGTATTGAAAGATGCTGCTTCTACAGCTATTTATGGCTCAAGAGGCGCAAATGGCGTGGTGATGATTACCACCAAATCGGGCAAATCGGGGAAGCAATTAATTACCTATGAAACCTCTTTTAGCCAACAAACCGTCCGTAAAACATTGGATGTGATGACGGGTGACGAGTGGTTGGCGTATGTAAAAGAATGGTTCGCCAACTCAAACCGTGCGCTAACACCAGAGGTTCTCAACGCTACGAACGCCAACACCGATTGGCAAAAAGAAATATTCCGTACCGCTTTGCAGCAAAACCACAATTTGAGTTTTTCGGGTGGCTCGGATAAATCTCAATATTTTGTCTCGGCAAACTACACCAAACAAGATGGAATCGTACAAGGTACTGATTTCGCAAGGGGCAATATTCGTTTCAATTTGAATAGCAAGTTAAGTGAAAGAGCTGGTTTAAGAACCTATATGACGGCTTCGCAAGCCATTCAAAATGGTTTTGCACCCGCCAATGGTACGAATACTCGAAATTTTGGTAAATCGGGCATTGGCTCAACTTTATTAGCCCCGCCAACAATTGCGGTTAAAAATCCAGATGGCACTTGGGCAAATGCGCGTCCATTTTCTTTTAGTGGTAACGACGTTGAAAATCCTTTGGCATTTGCTACTGATGCTTTAGACAGAAATACTGTCACCCGTTTTCAGGGAGGGTTGGATTTTAACGTTGGCATTTTACCCAATTTGACTAATACCACCCGTTTTGGCTCTGATTACTTGACCAGCCGTGCCGATTTATACCTCCCTCGCACACTCTTACAAGTGAGTTCGGGGGTAGGTGCAGGTCAGTTGGGCTTGTTCAATCAGTTGAGTTTATTGACTGAAGATTATTTAGAATATAAAACAGAATTGACAAAAAACCTAAATATTGAAGCCATTGCAGGTGTTTCATTTCAAACCATTAGCAGCGATATTACCCGCCTTTCAGCCAGTGGTTATATCTCCGATGACGTCAAAAACTACAACTTCAGTGCTGCCAGTACCGTTGCCAAACCTTTTACAGACAATGTAAAAAATGTCATTGCTTCTGCTTTTGGTCGAGTGCGGTTGAATTATAACGATAGGTATTTATTATCGGCAAGTTTAAGACAGGACGGTGCATCGGTTTTTAGTAAAAATAAAAAAACGGCGACTTTCCCTTCCGTAGGCGCCGCCTGGCGGATTTCACAAGAAGGTTTTTTAAAGAATAGTACAGTGGTTTCAAATTTAAAACTCCGAGCCAGTTGGGGTCAATCGGGCAATCAAGCTATTCAGCCGTACCAATCTTTATCGCTTGGTAACGTTGTGAATACAGCCCAAGGAGCGGGCCCAGGTTTAGCAGTGGGTTTAGCACCTACTTTACCAAACGATAATTTGACGTGGGAAACCACAACTCAAGCCAATATCGGTTTGGATTTTGGGTTTTTATCCGAGCGTTTTCATGGCTCATTTGACTATTACGTAAAAAATACCCAATCGCTCTTGGCAACCGTGCAATTGCCACCCTCAGCGGGTTATAGCACCATTATTGACAACGTAGGTGAAATTGAAAACAAGGGATTTGAACTTGAATTGGGCGGCGATATTATCAATACATCCAATTTTAAATGGACTTTGGATGCCAATATTTCACAAAACCGAAATCTTGTTGTGAAAACAAAAAACAACAGAGATTTATTCTCAGGCGGGTCAAATGATGCGTCACAAACCACTTCTGTTATCCGTGTGGGTCAGCCACTTTCTGCTTTTTGGGGACCTAAATTCAAGGGTTTTAACGAGCAAGGTGTTCAGACTTTCGTTGACCAAGACGGCAATAATGTCATTGATGCCAACGATTTTGTCCCACTCGGCAGCCCTTATCCCGACCTTATTTACGGGGTGAATACAAGTTTGAAATACAAGAATTTGAGTTTTATGATGACATGGCAAGGCATTAGCGGCAGCCTCGTCAATAATGTTAATCAATACCAATTGACGGCACCAACGATTGAATTTAACCGCCTTTCTAATATCAGACAGTATTATCCCAAACCGGCTAACGGCATTGTTTTGTACCGCTCTGATTTATACATCGAAGATGGCTCATACCTGCGTTTACGCAATATCCGGTTGGATTATAAACTGCCTTTAAAAGACGGGAAGTTTGTAAAAATGGCGAATATTTATGTATCAGGTCAAAACTTGTTTACTTCTACAAAATACTCTGGTTTTGACCCCGAAGTCAATTTTTTCAGTGGTAATGACTTGCGTCAAGGCGTTGATTTAGGCTCGTATCCTTTGGCTAAAGTGATTACTGTAGGTGGGTCTATTAGTTTTTAATTGTGTGGTAAAATTTAAGTACGATTTCAAATCTTACTTAGATTAGTAAACTTACCCCCTCAGTATTTTTATTAAAAAGAAGGGTAAAATCCATTTTTTCATTTAAATTTTTTTCAATAATGAAATATTTCATCAAATATATAGTAGTAATATGCGCTTTAAGCGTGATGCTCATCAATAACGTGTCATGCAGTAAAGAACTGGAAGAAAGCCCCGTTTCTCGATACAAATTGGATAATTTGAACAAAGAGAAAATAGAAGCCCTCATCATTGGGGCGTATGAACCCCTTGCCCGCAGCCGTGGTCGTTTGTGGGAAAGCAGCTTGATGCGTGCCATCGAAATCATGGGCGAATACGGTATCCCACCCGTTGGAGCTTTAGATAATTACACAAAATACAATTTTGAACCCTTGCGTAATGATGGACAAAACCCTTGGATTACTTTCTACGAGTGCATTGGCAGATGCAATTTAGCCGTTCAAACCATTGATAATGACCAAGCTTTAGCGACTACGGTGAAAGACCCTTTCAAGTCGGAAGCCTTGTTTGTGCGGGCTATTTGTTATTACAATCTGGTACGTTTGTGGGGTCCTGTTCCGTTACGTTTAAAGCCCATTATTAACTCCGATGACACGGCATTACCTTTATCAGATGAAAAAACCATTTATGATCAACTTATCAGTGATTTGCTAATTTGTGAAAAAAATCTACCCGATAAAGTAGTAGAAGCCAAAGCAGGTCGGGCAACGGCTGGTGCGGCAAAAGTATTCCTTGCTGAAATATATTTGACACTCAAAGATTTCACAAAAGCTCGTGAAAAAGCCAAAGAAGTGATAGACAATAAGGCTAAATATGGTTATAATTTGGTAACATCACTCAACACCTTATATTCACCAACTGCAGCTACCAATTCAGAGGAGGTTTTTGCCATAAAATTCTCACAACAAGTCGGTTTTGGTTCATTTATCCCCGCTTATATCCACGATGATAGAGCTTTTGCGGCTGGTTTTGCGGCGCGTGGATTACGCTTTATGGGTGTTTCAAGCAAAGCTCCACTGATTAGCGAATGGGATAAAAAAGACTTACGTTTTGCCTTCAATTTGTACGACAGCTTGGTCATCAACAATGTGAAAGTCAAAGCCAATTTGTTAGCGGGGACAAATTATTTTTTCGGCAAATATAAAGATCCTGGCGCACCCGAAGAAACGGCAGCAGGTAACGATTTCTACCTATTGCGCTATGCCGATGCATTATTAATTTATGCTGAAGCTGAAAATCAAATAAGTGGTCCTACAGCTGCTGCTTACGATGCGGTCAATCAAATCCGTCGTCGTGGCTACGGTGTCCCTATCACTCAAGCGAGTGTGGTAGCCGATTTGCCTTCAGGTTTGACCAGAGAAGCCTTCGATGACTTGGTATTTCGTGAACGAGGATACGAATTTATGTGCGAAAGCAAACGCTGGTTCGATATGAAACGCACGGGTAAGGCAGCGGCTATTGCCGTTGCTGCAGGTCGTCCTGCGCCCACACGCTTCAATTGGTTTATCCCAAATATTGAAATTGCGAATAATCCTTTGATTAAATAATGAGAGTGCATAACAAATTTACCAATCTTCAAAAAGTCGCCAAATAAAAGTTGGAATGCTTATTTAGTATAAACATTTTCATTTATAAGTTATAGGCTAGAAACCATTTACAATGGCACTTTTGAGCCGAGATTTTAGTGTTATAAAATTCAATCCGAATAAAATTTGGATTGAATTTTACGATTGGTAAATTTGTTATGCATCCAATAATGATTCCTTTGTGGTTAAGGTATTTTATCGTAAACCCATCAGTATAACGCTCTATTTTAGATGGAAATCGTCAAAATAGGCGTTTACTGGAGGAATATTTATCTAAGATTGTATTTTCTTGAAATAAGTACTGTGTAAAAAAGCAAGAAAAAAGATGAAAATTTTAGTTTTAGAAGTACATTGAAAACTATTTTGTTACTACACAGGTTATAAAAAAATTAAGAATCAAAAAAAGTATAACTTAGGAAATGAATGAAAAAGACCTTAAAAAAGAATTAGAAGCATCAAAATTGATTGTTAAAGCGCAAAGACAGCAAATAATCAACTTAGAAACTAAAATATCGTCTTTAGAATCTAAATGAATAATCGATGATTTTATGCCCTTATTGACATTCTTATGCTATCCTAAGGCTGAACATAAATATAATTATGAGTAGGGTGTACGTTGTTATGGTGGGAGGGATTTGAAGGGACTTTTGCTGGAAAATATGCATATTACCAGCGTTATAGGTCGAAATTCAGAGATAAATAAAATACGAACTAAACGCACTTAAGTGCACTTTATCCGAACATAGTGCACTATAAACGGATTACATTCGGATATTAATCGAATTCAATACGAATCAAGTGTGGGTTATAACATCTTTATTTTGTGTCAATAATTATATTTATGTTAAATATGGGAAATTCAACTTTGTCTTATCCTAAGATTAGTTGACCACTAAAAGTGGCTAATATAGAAAATGTGATTAAAAAAAGCTAAAACCGTACTACTGTGCTGTAATTTTGGGAATGGGAGGTTTTTTTCCCATTCCCTTGTATTTGTTCAATCTATCAATGAAAGTGCATATTCAATAGCCAATAAATTATCAACATTCCACGCACCTGGTGCATTCCAAGCAATGCGTTCGGCCTCTTCTTTTTGATAAGGGGAATTCACTATTCCCTCAAGTGTTACCTTGCTCCCATCAACTTTAACTCTAATATCTTGATCACTGACGGACCAGTTTCGAGTGAGCGCATTTTCGATGTCCATTTTTTCAATAGCATCGTGCGTTTCAGATTTGATTTTAATATTATTAGTTACACCTGTTACGCCTAAAAGATTTCTCACGGCATCTTTGGCAGCTTCCCTTTGATAATTCCAATTGAGTTCACCCTCAAGGGTCACCCAGCCTTTTTCAACTTTTATTTTTATTTTGTCGTTGGGCACTTGCCAATTCCACTTAAAAGCGTTCAGTACTTCGTTGGCAACTTCGTTATCATCTTTTTTTGACCACGTATTGCTGTATTTGATTTCAATTTTTTCAACGACGGCTTTTACACCCACTACATTTTTAGCAGCAGCTTCTGCTTCCATCTTCTTCGAGTAGCTATCGACCACTCCTGTCAAAGTGACTACGCCATCTTTGACTGTAACACCAATTTCTGCTGCGTTCATCAATGGTTCCCATTTAATGGCATTTTGAACATCTTTTTGCAAATCTGAATTACTTCTCATTTTATTTAAATTTTCGTTATGAATGAATTTTCACAACATTTTAAAGCGATTTCTTTACTAAAATCCCAAAAATACTGAGGGGTACTCATTTATTCGATTCTAAGCCATTACACCATCCTCTGATTTTACATTCAATATTCCCCTTGCTTTTTGAACATCCGCGGGCGTACCGTGAGCGAGTAGCATAAATTTACCCGCCTTGATCTCCGTTTCATATTCTACAATACTGTCTTTGGGGATTCCTAAACTGGCCAACCCTGCACCAAGGGCACTTAAGCCACCAAAGACAACGGCTCCTTCCAATGCCCCAACTAAAGCTGAAACAAAAGAACCTGCAATGAGAATAGGTCCCACGCCCGGAATAATAAAGAAAGCAGAACCCACCATCAAACCCCAAAGGCTTCCCCAGAATGCTCCGTTGCCACCCCATTCTTTCATGCGGTCGCCGGTGTTATAATAGCCCACTACATTTTCGTCTGTGTGGTAATCTTTCCCTACAATAGAAAGATTTTTCATATCATACCCTCCTTTTTGTAATTCTTTAATGGCTTGCTCGGCATCACTATGGGTATCATAGATAGCCACCATTGCATTTTCACTTTTCATAATAATTGATTTTAATATTGGTTAAATGATTTTTTACTTTAGTTAGAGTACAAAGGTGGGCGACTTTGATTGGGCAGGTGTTACAATATTTTTGAAATAAGTTATATGATTCACACATTTGGCTATTCGTAGATTCAAATTAGAAGTGCAACTTTTTTCATAAAAAAGCTTATTCACAATGCAACGCTTCAATCGAATCAAGCCGTGGTGCTTTTAAGGCTGGATAATACCCCCAAAAAACACCCGTAAAAAAGCACACTAAAAAGGATAAAATCACCGCAGATTGCGTTTCTTGTCCGTCATTTTTTTTGGCGTCATCCATGTGATTCCTATCTTCTTGTTTCCAATAAAAGGTTTTCCATCATTTTCATTGAAACCTCTCAAATTTTAAAAAGCAGTGCCTTGATAGCGATTGCGGTAATAATATCTCGGATAATTGGATATGTAAAATTGATGTCGCCTCCCCCCTTCTATTGCCAGTTTTATGATATTCTTAGGGTCAAAATACATGGGATTGGCACTGAACGATGCACCTGCACTATGTATTACGCCTAAAATAGACAAATAGCCTGTTCCTCTCACTCTAAGTAGGTGGGCTAAAATAAACGATACTTTTTTTTCTTGAGTCGATTCCAAAAAAATAACCTAACTTCCTTTCAGTCTCCCGAGGACTCGGGATATATTTTTTTAGGACGACAAAAAAGTCCCGTTTATTTTTAAACGCCTACTTACCTGAATTGAAAAGCGTATTTAAACTACAAAGCGTTTGTATATTCCTATTAGAATCCGTACAAACACGCTCTATAAAATCAGCTCCAGGGAGGTATAATCTTTCTTTTGGTACTGTTTTACACGGAGATGATAAAAGATATTCTTCGTCTCTACCAATGAGTGTTACTATGTTTTCGTAAGTCATATTTTATAGTATTGAAATACAAAATTGGGCTTTTTACTGAGGGGGTGTGTTATACAATTTTGGGGGAAGAGTTGCATGATTCACATATTGAAAGATTGGTTGGTATAAATTGAATTTATTTTACCTATATTTATCTTTTATACAGCTATTCTCGCTTTGAAATTTAACATATATTAAAGTGGTTAAACAAAGGAAATATGCTAAATTTATGCTAAAAAGAAATCAGAACAGCAAACTTTATACAGTCATATTTACTTATTTTTAATGATTTTCAAAGCTATTTTTAAAAAACGCTTCAAATAAGATTATTTCGTATGATATTTATTTCAAAGCGAGAATAGCTGTCTTTTATAAAACAATTCGAATATGCCCCTCTTAACATTTATCCGCCACGGACAATCCACGTATAATTTAGAAAACCGATTTACGGGCAATATTGATGTGCCGCTCACACCTTTAGGGGAAGAAGAAGCAAGAGAAGCTGGAAAAAAGATAAAAAATCTCATATTCAACAGAGCTTACACCTCCATGCTCAAAAGAGCACAAGAGTCATTGAGCATTATTTTAAAAGAAATCCAACAAACGGACATACCTATTATAATGAGTGCTGCCTTAGATGAGCGCATGTACGGCAGCCTTCAAGGACTGAACAAAGCTGAAACGGCAGCCAAATACGGTGATGCGCAAGTGGAATTGTGGCGAAGAAGTTACGCCGTGCGACCCCCAAATGGTGAAAGTTTAGAAGATACTTTTAATAGAACTGTCCCTTATTTCAAACTGGAAATAGAGCCAAAACTAAAAGCAAATGAAAACATTTTGATCGTAGCACACGGCAATAGTTTAAGGGCTTTGATGATGTATTTAGAGCATATTGACCAAGAAGCGATTGCGCTTGTGAATATTCCAACGGGTACACCAAGGCTTTATACTTTGGAGGGGGATTTGAAAATAGACGATGTTTTGTATTTATAAAGGCTTATAATTAGTAAGTGATTATCGAATAAAAAACACTGTATAAAAAATATCAAAGTCATTGAAAATCAATGAGTTATGAAGTTTATGACAAGCATTTATTTTTATTCAACTACTTAACCAACTATTTATTTTAAAAAATAACAACGATTATTATCTTTGACACAAAATGTAAATAGTATGAATAAACAAACCGCAATACAAGTTTTTGACGATAAAAAAGTGCGTTCCCTTTGGGACGCCGAACAAGAGAAATGGTATTTTTCGATAGTTGATACGGTTGGCGTTCTAACGGACAGCCCAAACCCCAATAATTATTGGAAGGTTTTAAAAAATAGGCTTAAAAAGGAGGGTAGTGAGTTGGTTACAAACTGTAACCAACTGAAAATGCCGTCTGCCGACGGAAAATTTTATAAAACCGACGTTGCCGATACGGAACAACTTTTTCGTCTCATTCAATCTATTCCAAGCCCAAAAGCTGAGCCTTTTAAGGTGTGGATAGCAAAAGTGGCGGCTGAACGCATTGAAGAAATGCAAGACCCCGAACTCACAATTGACCGCGCTTTAGAGCAATATTTGCAATTGGGTTATTCTGAAAACTGGATTAATCAACGCCTAAAAAGTATTGAAATTCGCAAAGAATTGACCGACGAATGGAAAAATAGAGGACTGCAAGAAGGCGTACAATTTGCCACATTGACCGATATAATCACCAAAACTTGGGCAGATAAGACCACCAAAGAATACAAGACCCTCAAAGGTTTGAAAAAGGAAAACCTACGCGATAATATGACCAATACGGAATTAATTTTGAATATGCTTGCAGAGGCATCCACAAAAGATATTTCGCAAGCGGTCAATCCAACGACCTTTGAAGACAGTAAAAAAGTGGCGCAACAAGGCGGCAATGTTGCCAAAGTTGCTTTACAGGAATTGGAAATAAGAACGGGTAAAAAAGTCGTATCATCCTTAAATGCTAAAGCTGTTTTGCAGTTAAAAAAAGATAAAGATGATGCTTAAAATAACATTTATACTGAGGGGG
>JANMYC010000437.1:0-4312 GCA_031381715.1 Saprospiraceae bacterium | reverse complement strand
GTCGTCATCTTGAAAGATTACCCATCTACCAATAGCAATACTGTGACCCACCGAACCGTAGAAGCTTTTCACATCAGCGCAGAGGACGACATTGTCCATGCTTACGACCTTATTAAAAAAGGCATCCGCCATTTTCGGATATCACGCATCACTAAATTGGATATAACGCCCAACCTTTGGGAAAATGAAGGGCATCATAACATAGTGGCTACCGACCCATTTCGGATTCAAGAGAACAATCAAGTGAAAGTGCAAATTCGACTCAAAGTAGGCGCGTACAATGAGCTTTTGGAGAGATTTCCTTTGACGCGTTCCTACCTGCGGGCATCGCCTGATGCAGGAGAGGGTATTTACGACCTCGAATGTAAAGTCAATCACCGTTTTTTTGGATTAACGAATTTCATATTAGGCTACCACAATGATATTGTTGAAATAATAGAACCTGAAACTTTGGTAGAGCATATCAAAAATGAAGCGCAGAAAATGTTGGATAAATTGTGATATACTGAGGGGGTAAAAGAAAAGCCGAAAGTGTGTGCTTTCGGCTTGAAACTAAGAATCCAAATGGTTCGATTAAAGCTTGATTAAAGCTATTTAATTATAATTTCAATTCCAGAATGGATTTTTTTTAAAATAAAAATTTCGTATCTAGTTGATTATCAACAAAATACCTTTACAGTAGATATTTATTTTCTTCAAACACTTGAAAAAAATAAATATGAATCATACCTTTGAGTAAAATTGAGCTTTAAGCTATTTATTTATATGGACAATTTTTCTTTTTACTTTGGATTTTATCATAAGACGACTATAAGAGAATGGTAAACTTCCCTGAAAGTCCAAAGGCTAATTTTTGAAAAAGGGGCGGCGGCCACCGCCTCTTTTCTTTTTACAATGTAAAATTAGTAATTGTTTTATAAAACCTACATTTTAATATTTATAAAAATAGGGATGAAACAAAAAAAGCAACCACTACATGAATATCATCGCTTTTTAGATGAAACAGGTGATACTACTTTTTATGGAAAAGGGCGAATTCCAATTCTTGGTGAATATGGGGTAAGCAATGTGTTCATACTTGGTATGGTGCGATTTGATACAGATTTGAATGAAGTGCGTAAAGTTATAGCAGATGCTCAAAAGAATGTAGAGCAAAGCCGCTATTACAGTAAAGTGCCCAGTGTAATTAAAAGAGTGGAAAAAGGAGGGTTCTATTTTCATGCTAAAGATGATTTAGCTGAATTGAGAAAAGAGTTTTTCGACCTTATTTTATCATTCAATTGCTCCTTTGAAGCCATAGTTGGTCAAAAAGATATTCAACTGTTTGAACGAAAACACAATGGAAAAGACAATGAATTCTATGCAGACCTTCTGTCTCATTTAATTAAAAATAATCTGACGGAGCATAATAAAATTGTGTTGAATATTGCAGAGTTAGCTAATAGCACTAATGTTCATACTTTTAATTTGGCACTTACAAAAGCAAATAATCGTTTTGCGATATCAAATCCGAAAGATACGCCAAGAACAAAAGTGGAATTCAATATTAGAAAATTTAAAGATGAGCCACTATTAACGGTTGTTGATTATTTTTGTTGGGCGGTGCAGCGTGTGTTTGAGCAAGGTGAAACACGGTTTTATGACTATATAGCCGATAAAATAGCCACAGTTACGGATTTATATAATAAAAAAAGCGGCACTCATGCCGCTCTTGTTTTTGATAAAAATAATCCATTAACAGAAGAAAATAAAATAAAAAAAGGTCCTCAATCGCCCTAAGAAGGATACCCTTCGCCGAATAGAACTCAGATTTCAGACGTTGCCGACCTCACGCAAAGATACGAATAAATTACTTGAAACCGCAAATTTATTTGTTTGCTTTAGGATAATTCACTCTAAAATACTGAGGAGGTAGTGCATAAGCTGCCCTACCAACCCCCATACATTTGCACATAACTTAAAATAACCGTAAAAAATAGTACACTATGCGTTTGAAATTAATACTCAACTGCCAGCCACATGGTAAATTATCACTCAACTATGCTTATGCTCTCCAAGCTGTTATTTACAAAGTTTTGGAACGGGCTGACCCTGTATTCAGTCATTGGCTGCATGAAAAGGGCTATGATGCTTTGGGTAGAAACTTCAAACTATTCACTTTTAGCGAACTGAGAGGAACACCTTTTAGGATTGATAGAGATACTCAAACCATTCAATATGGTACCAATCGGCTGACTTGGGTCGTGTCATTTTGCGTGGATGCGCAGGTTGAAAAATTTGTGATGGGCTTGTTTCAAAATCAACGGTTGGAAGTGGTGACACCCGCAGGGAGGATGGATTTTGATGTCCAAAATGTAGAGATTATTTCTCCGCCACCCCTCAGTATCACGACCCGCTATAGGGCTACTATGCCCATTTGTATATCCGAAAACCAAGAGGGTAGGGCACAAGCGGCGTATTTATCGCCTTGGGATGCCCATTTTGAGCAACTTTTTTTCTCAAACCTTGAAAATAAGTTCAAAGCCGCACATGGCATGGAGCAAACAACCATCAATACCGAATCTCCAAGACTAAAAATCCTAAGTGAGCCCCGTTCACGCAAATTCGATGTGATAAAAAAGAATTTATCCCGCCCCATCGGTGTCAAAGGCTATCAATTTGATTTTGAAATCACCGCTCCCATCGAATGGCAACGCATCGGTTATGATGCTGGGTTTGGCGGTAAAAATAGTGGTGGTTTTGGGTTTTGTGAAGTTTTAAAGTAATTTAAAAAATACTGAGGGGGCGGATGTTGCCCTATGTGATATTGTAGATTTGTAAAAAAATTAAAACATGATAAAATGAAAATATTCAGCAATTATACTGGAAATGCGATGCTTAATAATGCCTTAATGACAATTGAAGCATTGAGCAATATTGAAAGCGTTTCAGAAATTACACCAAATCTTTTGCTTGATTTGTATAAAAGTCAAGATTTAAAAGAAATTAATAAACGCTTAAAAAGCTATACAATGCTTTTTAGCCTTAATAATCCATTGGTCAACCCTGCAAAAAAAGCAGATAACGCAGGTGAAAAAACTTACAATAATCTTTTACTGTCCATAATGAAAAACTTTGAAAATCAAGGTTCAAAAGTTTGTGAAGTTTCTGGTTTGCGGTTTGAAAAAACATTTGAAGATTTTTATAAAGATGAAATCGAATTACAGAAAAAAGCTGTCAAGCTAAAAGACCTTGATATAAAAGAGGAAAAGAAATTAATTGGCAATTTAGACAATACCGATTTTTCTTTAAATAGAAGCTGGTTCCCTTTAATTGGGGGATTGGGTTCTGATGCACAAGCCTTACCTCAAGCAAAATTTGCTATTCAAATTCATCCAATCTGTATTGCTATAATGCAATTTTTGCCTCTTGCTGCCTTACTTTATAAAGGTGGTGTTTTATTGATTGATTCCTCAAATTTTGAGTTTTCAAAGGCTTATATTGCAAATAATACTAAAGAATTGAAAAAACGAATTGAATTAGCTAAGTCAAACGAATCAATTGAGAATGTAAGAGATTTCTCAAAAGGAAGTTACTTACTAATTGCTCTAAAAATCTTAGAAGATAAAAAATTAGAAGAAGAATATTCAGACTTAAATCTTTGGAGTTTTTCAAACTCGGGAACAGGCGCAAGTTGTGAAATTGATAGAGTACCCAATACGCTTATTCAAAAACTAATAAAGCTACAGAAAGGAAATATCAAACAAGAAGTAGATAACATTCTTAATAAAAGTGAATCTGCATTTAGTTTTTTAAATAGTTTAGAGAACAATACAGAATGGTGGTTGCTTTATCCGAATGTTTTTGGTTCAGGTAAAAAAGCAATGGATTACTCTGGTGTAAGTGTAGCATTCTTAGAAACATATTTCACCGTTATTGGAAGTGGACAAAATATAGAATATGCTAAATACTTATCTTATTTGATTGATAAATACAAATCTAAATCATTTGAAAAATATCTTTCAAAGACCGACGCATGGAATGAAAAAGATTATCGAGCAGACTTGTATGTAGTATTATTAGAAGCTACAAAAAATGGTGAATGGGATTTAAATCATCATTTAGAAATATTAGATAATCCAAATCAAATACCTATAAAAAACAACTTTTATAGTTTTCATAAAATAGTACATTTCTATTATCAAAAAGATACATTTAGTAATCAAATACCCAACCTAAAAAATAATAATACAAATGCTAAATCTATCTGTGAATGGCTTATTTCATTAATTCAGCAAGATGAAAGAAGTGAAAAAATTATAAAAGATTTTTT
>JANMYC010000425.1:0-6622 GCA_031381715.1 Saprospiraceae bacterium | reverse complement strand
GAAAAATCAAGCGATGCTTTATTTAGAGTAATGAGTGTGGAAGGTAAATTGATGGCTGAGCAAGTTTTAGATAAATTTAAGACTCAAAATATTCAGTTAGATGTCAATACTTATCCTTCTGGTACGTATATCGTTCAGATATTGACTCAAGAGGGTATAATGACTAAGCGTTTTGTGAAAGCGGATTAATCGTTTTAATGAAACTATTTAATAAAGATAAAACCCGTAAGATGTCAAAGTCTTACGGGTTTGTTTTTATTGAAAATGTAAATTATTTTCACTTTTTACATAAAATATGGTGCGTTTCGCTCCATCAAGCTAAGGGCATGACTGAGGGGTAGGTTGACTGACTTGTAAAAGTGTGAAAATGATACTAACTTATCATTAAAATTGAGTAATAATGGAATTTGAATCAAGTTTTGTTACATCACATACTAATAATATTGAATATCTACATGACATTGAAATTCAATATCAAAACGAACGTGGAAAACCTATTCCAAGCCTCAACCATGCAAAACTCCAAGCCTTATTAGCCGCTTATTTTGTCGTCAATTATGGTGAAAATTTTGATATTTTTACTGAAATCGAAGTAGAATTATTAGATAAAAGAGCTGTTCCAGATTTGGCAGTTTATCCAATACAAGCATCTGATTGGGAAAGTGATATCATAAGAAGAACCGATGCCCCGATTTTGACCATCGAAATTTTATCTCCTAAACAGGCATTAGATGATATTTTATCAAAAATAAGAACTATTTATTTTCCTGGTGGTGTTCAATCTTCTTGGGTTGTGATTCCTGCTATGAGGTCTATTAATGTAATGACTTCTGATAAAAAAATAAAATCATACAATGAAGGTATTTTAAAAGATGACGTAAGTGGGTTTGAAATAGATTTAGGTAAAATATTTAAGTGATTTGTTTTCAATTATTTATAAAGTAAAAACCCGTAAGATGTCAAAATCTTACGGGTTTGCTTTTAATGAAAATGTAAATTATTTTCACTTTTCACTTTTCACTTTTCACTTTTCACTTTTCACTTTTCACTTGAAAATACTGAGGGGGGACTAATTCAACAACTCATAAACCCCCGCAATGCCTTGTCCACCGCCCACACACGCAGTGACCATACCATATTTTTTACCTTGACGGCGCATTTCATTGAAAAGCTGAACCGATAATTTGGCACCCGTGCAACCGAGTGGATGACCCAAAGCGAGAGCACCACCATTCACATTCACAATATCAGGATTCAAGCCTGCTTCTTGTATAACTGCCAATGCCTGTGCCGCAAAAGCCTCATTTAACTCAATCAATTCAATATCGTTCAATTTGAGTCCAGCCTTCTTAAGTGCTTTCGGGATTGCTGCGCAAGGACCAATACCCATAATAATGGGCTCAACACCCGCAACGGCGCACGATAACATGCGAGCGATTGGCTTCAAATTCAGCTTTTTAGCCAATGTATTGCTCATCACAATAACAAATGCAGCACCATCAGACGTTTGAGAAGAATTACCTGCTGTAACGACGCCATTCATAGCGAATGCTGGGCGCAATTTGGCTAATCCCTCGGCGGTAGTTTCTCTGCGCACGCCTTCGTCCATTGCTACTGTAACTGTTTTAGATTGGCGTTTATCGTTTTCGACCCATACCTCTTCGACTTTCACCGGTACTATTTCATCATTGAATTTACCTGCATCAATGGCTGCGGCTGCTTTTACGTGGCTATTAGCTGCGAACAAATCCGCTTGTTCACGGCTAATATTAAATTTTTTTGCAACGGCTTCGGCAGTTAGTCCCATACCCACAACGTAGTCTGGCGTGTCCCTTGCTACTTGGTAAGAAGGAGCTAATTTATAGCCCGTCATGGGTATCATACTCATGCTTTCGGTGCCACCTGCGATGTAACATTCGCCCATATTGGCTTTTATTTTAGCCACAGCCATCGAAATTGCCTCCAGACCCGAAGCGCAATAGCGATTAATCACAAAACCCGGCACTTCTTTACCCAAAGCTCTGAGTGAAATTTGACGACCAATTTGTAAACCTTGTTCGCCTTCTGGATTAGCGCAGCCGACTATCACATCGTCCACCAAAGCAGGGTCAAGTTCAGGAACTTGTGCCATGAGGTGTTTGATAATATCCACTGCCAAATCATCTGACCTATAATTGCGAAAGCCGCCACGCCCAGCTTTTCCTACTGCCGAGCGATAACCTGCTATGATATATGCATCTTCCATTTTTATTTAATTTAAATTTTTGAAAATTTATATTTCCTTAAAAATCAAATTTTTACTGTTTATACTGAGGGGTGTAAGATGAATCTAAATTCGATTTAAATCAACCAATTCTAAATCTAGGAAAGACCCATTTAAATGTTTGAAATCGTTATCAGTTGTTAATAGAGTAGCTCCTAAAACGGAAGCAGTTGCGGCAATCCATAAATCATTTTTACCCATACTTCGTGCCGACATTTCTAAAGGCTTGTTTTTTAATTTGCCTTGACTGAAAGCGTCAATCTCTGCATATCTATTAATGATTTCTTGAACGTGGATGTCTGCAACTAAAAACTTTTTCAACGTTGCTTCTAAAAACAATATTTTATTTATACCCCAATCTCTCTGAAGGGCTATCGATCTTAACTCCCCCTCAGTAACTACTGAAATGATAGATGTCTGAGAAGAACCTAATGGATTGAAATCAAGATCTATTTGCTCTATTCTACTATCATTTCGAATATACAACAAGAGAATATTGGTATCTACTAAATATCGTTTCATTTAGCGGCTAATTCTAAAAGTTCGTCAATAGGGTCTTCTATTTTCATTTCTGAAACAAGATTATTGAAGCCATCTCTATCAAAACCATTATAGTTTTGCTCTTTAATCAAATCTTCGATGCTAATTGTCTCTCTGATGGGTTTTATTACTCTATTGAATAAATCATTTTCATTAGAAATACTTTGTAGCAATTCTTTGATTTTTTGTAAAATAGCTTCATCTTGAATGCCCACTATTTTAGCAAAGATTTCATACTTTAATGCTTCCATATTCATATCTGACCTCATTTTTTCTTTCAAAATTAACCTTTTTTTACCAAAAAGCTACTTTAATAACATAATTGAAAAAGTATAATTAATTCCTCAAAGGCTTATTATTCGTCAACATATATTGAATGCGCTCTAAAGTCTTTTGCTCACCGCAAAGGCTCAAGAATGCTTCACGCTCAACGTCCAATAAATATTGCTCGCTGACTCGTTGTGCACCCGTCAAATCGCCACCACAAAGGACGTAAGCGACTTTTTTAGCAATTTTAATATCATGCTCAGATGCATAATTACCTAACTCAAGCGTGCGAGCCGCCGCATAAAGAGCCGCTAAACCCGTTCTGCCCAATACTAAAATATCCTTACGTGGTTGTTTAGGAACATAGTTTTCTGCCATTTGAAGCACTTTTTTCTTCGCTTCGGCTATATTACGGTCTTTATTCAAGACGATAAAATCCTTTTCATGTGTGTAATAACCCAAGTTAAACGCTTCATGTGCAGAAGTAGCCACTTGTGCCGTTGAAATGGTTTTGAAACGCTCAATCAAGATATTCACTTGCACATCGCCTTCGTGGAAAGTATCGCTTGCGCGGACAGCAAATTCCTTTGTGCCACCGCCGCCGGGAATCAAACCAACACCCACTTCTACCAGACCCGTATAGCTTTCAGCACCTACTGCGCAAGCATCAGCGTGCATCGCAAACTCGCAACCACCACCAAATACATAGCCTTGAGTAGCCAGTGCAACAGGGATAGTTGAGTACCGCAATTTCATGGAAGTATCTTGGAAATACTTAATGCCCATGTTGAGTTCATCCCACTCTTGTTGATAAGCCGTCATAGCAATCATCATCAAGTTGGCGCCCACTGTGAAATTTGTGGCGTTATTGCCAATGACTAAGCCACTCCAGCCTTCTTCTTCCGCAATTTTAATGGATTCATTCAAACCTCTTAAAACGCCCTCACCTAAGGAATTGGCTTTGCTTCTGAATTCAAAACACAATACACCATCTCCAATATCGTGCAATACTGAATCGGCATTTTCAAAAACAGGCTTTTTATCCCGATAATTATCTAAAACGATGAACTCACTTGCGCCTGGCATGGCTTGGTAAGATTTCGTTTTAATATCATAATATTTTTTAATACCATTCTCAGATTTATAAAAACTTGTGAAACCCGCAGCCACCATATCTTTTACCCACGCGCCAATCACTTGACCATCTGCTTCCGCCGCCGCTATCCCCTCAGTAATGCCGATAACATCCCAGTATTGAAAAGGACCTAAATCCCACGCAAAACCAGCTCGTAAAGCATCATCAATGGAGTATAGAGTATCCGAAATTTCGGGAATGCGGTTAGACACATAAGCAAAAAGACCTGATAAAGAGCGTCTTACCAATTCGCCGCCTTTATCAGTTTGTTTCCATAAGGCACGAAGACGGTTAGGCAATTCTTCAATCTGCTTTGCCACGCCCAAAGACGCTAAAGTAGATTTTTTAGCGGGCGCATATTCCAACGTTTCAAGGTTCAAAGCGAGTGAAATTGGGCGACCAGTCGCATCTTTTTCAGCCGTTTTTTTATAAAAACCTTGTTTGGATTTATTACCTAAAAATTTGTTATCCAATAAAAACTGCAAATAAGCAGGAATATCAAATGATGAGGCTTGCTCATCATCAGGGCAATTGGCTTTAATGCCTTTTATGACATTTGAAGCCGTATCATGACCCACTAAATCACCCAATTTGAACGTGCCTGTATTTGGGCGACCCATTGCGGGACCCGTCAAAGCATCTACGTCTTCAATCGTCAAACCAATTTGAGTCGTCAATTGATATATTTTAGCCATCGCATACACACCCACGCGATTGGCGATAAATGCGGGTGTATCCTTACATAAAACCGTTGTTTTACCCAAAGTACGGTCGCCATAGTGCATAAAAAACTCAATTACTGAGGGGTCAGTCTCAGCGGTAGGAATTACTTCAAGCAAGCGCATATAGCGCACTGGATTAAAAAAATGCGTACCACAGAAATGCTTTCTGAAATCCTCAGAACGACCCGCCGCCATCATGTGGATAGGAATACCCGAAGTATTTGACGAAATCAAAGTACCCGCTTTTCGATATTTTTCAACCTTTTCAAACACTTGTTGCTTAATATCCAAACGCTCTACTACGACTTCGATAATCCAATCGCAATCAGCGATTTTAGGCATATCGTCATCAAAATTGCCCGTTGTGATACGGCTTGCGAAAGCCTTATCATATAAAGGTGCGGGTTTCGACTTGATAGCCGTATCTAAAGCCGCATTGACAATGCGATTGCGGGCAGCTGGCTTTGATTTTTCTTCCTCTTTGAGGTCAAACGGGACGATGTCAAGCATCATCACCTCCAAGCCAACACCAGCTAAATGACACGCTATACCCGACCCCATAAGTCCTGAGCCCAATACAGCTACTTTTCTAATTCTTCTGGTCATAATTGTGGTGCTATTGAGTGAGCAACTATATTAAAATCTATTTTGGCAGATTTAATTCATCTTTTCAAATTATAGTTCGTTTATTTTTAAAGATATATAACTTCATATTTCTCTAAAAATAAGCCTTCTATATTTTAAAAATATAAACCAACTCTACTCAAAATAGATTTCAATATAGTTGCTTACTGATTTGATTATCAATATTTGATAAATACGATTAAAATATACTTAGCGAATATTCGCTAAATACAAGCAAAGATAAAACGTTTGAGGAAGTAAAAAAGTTTTTTAGATTTTTTTTTTAAAACTGAAAAGCCACCCCCTCAGTATTTCACCTTTGGAAGTGGCTTTTTTATTAAAAAACACCTTATTTCAATATAGATAACTTCATTTCGAAACCTGGCAATATATCTTCACCTGATAAAACGTCTTTATTAAAATCGGTATAAATCTCGATTTCAACATTAGGGCGATAGACGTAAGCTTTACCTTCAATTCTATCTAAAAGCCATGCTAACCGAACGCCACTTTCTATATATTCCAACATTTTTTCTTTCAAATCCTTCAATGAATCATCCGAAGAGGAGCGTAATTCGATGACAAAATCGGGTGTTATACGAGCAAAGCGGCGGCGTTCTTCATCCGATAAATCATTCCAACGCTCATTCAAAATCCAAGAGACATCAGGTGATAACGTAGCACCGTTTTGAATTTTAAAACCCGTAGATGAATCAAATGTTTTACCCATCTGAGTTTTACGATTCCAGTGCGTGACTTCGTAAGATATTTCACTGTTGTAATAACCAGCTTCTGAGTTGGTCGGTTCCATGATGAGTATTTTTCCGTATTTGTTTTTTTCAATGCGATATTGACTGTTTTTACGACAAAATTGATAAAAATCCTCGTCGTTCATCTGTTGAACAGTATTTAATTGTATTGCTGCCATTTTTAATTTTTTTTTAAATACTATCACAAATTTAATAAAATAGAATGAAAAAAGCCACCCCCTCAGTATTTCACTTTCGGGAACGGCTTTTTTGAATCTAAAAAATGTAAAACCCTATATTTAAAAGTTAAAAGTAAAGACAA
>JANMYC010001202.1:0-1791 GCA_031381715.1 Saprospiraceae bacterium | reverse complement strand
CGTACTATTAATATTGAAGGAATGACTTCAAGTTTGGGTCCCAAAATTAAGGAAGCCAACCCAATAGTGGTGGATTTTGTGCGGGTTAAAAAATGGGAAGAAGTCATTTTAAGAAACAGTGAAAATCCAAATTTAACATTCAAAGAGAAGTCATTCATGTTCGTGGATAATTCCTTTTTCTCTATTTTTTCATACAAATTGAAACAAGGAGATGCTAAAACGGTATTTCAGAACCCTTTTTCACTCATTATTTCTGAAAAAATGGCTAAAAAATACTTTGGGCTTGATAATCCAATAGGCAAAACATTGGTGTGTGATTCCAAGCACACTTATACCATTACGGGCATTATGGAAAATATCCCCTCAAATTCTTCCATGAATTTTGATTTTGTCACTTCTATGGAGACCTTCCCAAAACTCGGTGCATCAGAGAAAAGTGTTTGGGAAAAGGCTGGTTCTTTTCCAACCTATCTTTTGTTAAAGTCTGAAAAAAATGTAAGCGAATTAGAAAAAAGTATTGTAGCAATTGATAAAAAAGACGACGCTAAATATGCCCTTAGTCAATACTCATCACAGCATTTAGGCGGTGGTTTTAGGAATAATATAAATGCTCGTTTTGTCTATATTTTTTCAGTAATTGCTTTGTTAATTTTGTTTTTGGCTCTGTTCAATTACATGAGTTTGACGACGGCACGGGCGACTACACGGGCGAAAGAAGTGGGTATCAGAAAGGTTGTGGGCGTGGGCAGATTGGGGCTTATTCAGCAGTTTTACACTGAGTCTGTTTTGATTTGCTCTCTGTCTTTTGCCTTAGCTTTTGTTTTAGTAAAACTATTAATACAATCTTTTTACGATTTTTTGGGCGTTCAAATTGACGCTTCTTTTTTGAGTAATCCAACCACTTTGGCGGTTATTGGCAGCTTGTTTTTAATCAGTGCTTTCATCGCAGGAAGCTACCCCGCTTTGGTACTTTCTAAATTTATCCCAATTGAAGTTTTAAAAGGGAAATTCACGAGTGGGCAAGGTGGTTCACGCATCCGAAAAGGCATAACAGTTTTTCAATTTATGGTTTCGGTGGGCTTAATTATTTGTGTTATCGTGACCCAAAAACAGCTTAACTACTTGAAAAACAAGGATTTAGGTTTCTCACAATCGCAAGTTTTAGCTGTGCCTACTGAGGGGTCTATGAATAAAAATTTCTTGAATTTTAAAAATGATGTTCGGCAGTTGGTGGGTGTTCAATCTATCACATCGGCTACAACACCGTTTTATAAAGGCTGTAATGCCTTTTTCACTAAATCCTTAAAGTCTAAACAAGATTTGACTTTATATTCCATGACTGCCGACCAAGATTTCTTCAAGACTGTTGGTTTGCAATGGGCTTCTGTACCTACGAATGAGAATAATTTAGCTCGAAAATTAATTATAAATGAAACAGCCGCTCAAAAATTAGAATTAGAAACTAATTCTATTGGACAAGTTATAGATTTTTTTGATTCCAAAATGGAAGTTGGAGGTATCTTAAAAGATTTTCACTTTACCGGTTTGAAAGAACAAATTCAACCTTTGATGATAAGTGTTTATCCTGAAACTTTAATAAATTTTGAAGCTGAGGCTGGTGGCAACCCAACTTTGTACGTTCGTTTTGAAGCCAATTCTGATATTCCTAAAAGCGTTGCAGCGGTAAAAAAAATCTATGACCAATACCATGCAGAAGCACCATTTGAGTATTATTTTTTAGATGAAGCCTTCAACGAAACCTTCGCTGCGGAGACTCGATTGTCCACAATA
>JANMYC010000350.1:0-1525 GCA_031381715.1 Saprospiraceae bacterium | reverse complement strand
CTGTGAATGAAAAAATAATGAATTTTTTAACTTTTAACAAAGATAAATCCCTGTAAATCAATGACTTAATTAACCAAGTTAGTAGAGCTAATAAATAACCCACAGGCCCCTTTGTGAGTATCGCCAAGCCTGAAAAAACGCCGCCTATGAATGTGTCACGGGAAGTTTTATTTTCAGTTTGTGCATCATTTTTTATTAAAAAAACGATGGATAGGAAAATGAATAGATTGAACCACGGGTCAATAATGCCACTTTTGAAGTATAGATGTGGCAATATGGAACCAAAGTAGGAGAGCACCCAAAGCCAACCAAAGGTTTTATCATAAAGCTTGTTACCGATGTGATAGACGATGATTAAAGTCGCAATTCCACAAATGGCGTTCGGGAAGCGGGCAGCGTATTCATTGACGCCGAATAGGTGCATCGAGAGGCTTTGCAGCCACATAAAAAGCGGTGGTTTTTCCCAGAAGGCTTCAAAATTTATTTGTGGGCGGAGGTATTCTCCCGTCAATATCATCTCGCGGCTACATTCTGCAAAGTTAATTTCGTCCCAATCAAAAAGGTGAACCCCTCCTAAGAAGGGTAAAAAAAACACGGCAGCTAATGCACCAATCAACCAGTAATTCCAATCTATTTTCGAACTCATTTTACTTGTTATTCGTTGAGGTGCAAAGTTGGCAACTTTTTAGGCGTAATACAAAAAATAATGTGTCCAAGTTGGTTATTATATTTTCTTTAATCAAGGCAAATTTTTCGAGAAATAATGGATTATTTAAGAAGAATTTAACGCGGAGTAAAGGAAATAGAATGACTAAATTGGGTAGATTATTTTTTGTATTACGCCTTAAAACATTATTGGATGAAATTTGAATTTTCCGAGAGAATTATATTCTAAGGCGGGAGCTGGGATTTTAACAAAATTGAAAGTATTGCACACCGCTTTTAGGAATTTGCTTTTCGTTTTGATTTTACTCAAATCAATGTCCAATGAAAGCAAATACTGGCGGTAACGTGGATAAAGTTTTGTATCATCGGCGGGAAAATAATTTCCATAAGCACCGAACACATTTTCAGCACTGTAGCCCACAGCAATATTGAGCCATGAGGGAAATTTGGAGTTTTTGGCAAAACTGCGCGGGTTAACTGAAAGCCACCACGAAAGCGCATTATAATCTTTAAAAAAAGTTTGAGCATAATTGTCACCATAAAGCCAATTTGCCATTTCTTTTACGGATTTAGTCGAGCCATCGCCAACTTTTATGGGTATTTTAGAGTATTTTTTAGGAAAATTAGCCACTTTTAGTAACATTCG
Source organism: Saprospiraceae bacterium (assembly GCA_031381715.1). Classification (GTDB taxonomy): domain Bacteria; phylum Bacteroidota; class Bacteroidia; order Chitinophagales; family Saprospiraceae; genus JAAFJT01. Next base: position 213 of record JANMYC010000350.1, on the reverse strand, counting down.
TTGCTCATCCCACACAGCTTGTTGAACACCAAAAAGAGCGCAACCGCTGGTGTTAGCGATAACATCCCCAGGGGAAAAGCCCCACTCAGCCGAAAATCCATCTAAAACTTCAAGCGTTGTCTGGAACAATGTGCCCGACGCGATGCCCAACCAAGCCGCTTTTTTATTCTTTACTCCCGCCCAACGGAAAGCTTGATATGCCCATTTGGCTTC
>JANMYC010000291.1:0-8851 GCA_031381715.1 Saprospiraceae bacterium | reverse complement strand
CCAAAAGTCACTGTCTTCGGGTGGAATACTACCCAAACGGAAATAAGTCGCTTCTGGCGCACTTGCCCCTTTCGGTGGGCAATCAGGCGGTAGTTGTTCATACCAATTCATTGTGCAAAGGTATTATTTTTATTACTTTTTAGCAATAAAAAAATACTTTTTAGGTCGTGGAATACACCCCCTCAGTCATGCGTTTCGCTTGATGGAGCCAAAGGCATCATATTTTCTCTATTTTTCAATCGAAAATCAACAGCTATTCTCGCTTTGAAATTTAACATATATTAAAGTGGTTAAACAAAGGGAAATATGCTAAATTTATGCTAAAAAGAAATCAGAACAGCAAACTTTATACAGTCATATTTACTTATTTTTAGTGATTTTTAAAGCTATTTTTAAAAAACCCTTCAAATAAGATTATTTCGTATGATATTTATTTCAAAGCGAGAATAGCTGGAAAATCAATTTTTAAAATGAAAAAAAACATTACACCCGTTGAGAACAACGAACGAGAAGTCTTCATGGACGTACTTCGAGGTTTTTCCATATTGGGCATTCTCGTAGCCAATCTGACGATGGGTGGATTGAGCCTTTATAGTGCCAATGCCAAGCAAACAGGGGCTTTTTTATTGCCCGATTTAGACCATAAACTCTCATTCCTGTATGCGATGTTTATTGATGGAAAGTTTTATTCCATTTTCAGTTTACTGTTTGGTTGGGGTATTGCTTTGCAAATTCAGAGAGGTATAAATAAAGGAGTTGATGCCATGCCAACCATCAAAAGGCGGTTGATGTTTATGTTGCTACTCGGCTCCGTTCATATACTCATCTGGAATGGTGATATTGTCCTTTTCTATGCCATGCTTGGCTTTCTTTTGCTACCATTCAGAAGGTTTACAGATAAAACCTTGTTGATAACAGGTGCTACATTGATTTTACTGCCCATTGTTTTGTATGCCGCCAAACTGCAATGGCAATGGTTAAATGCCCCTTCTAACATTTTATTTGAATTGGGAGGAAAAGTGAGTGAACAATTGACAGGCGTTAGCTCCGATGCTGACTATCTGATTTGGGTAAAAAAAGCAAACTGGTGGGATATACTCAAATCAAATATAGGTGGCGTTTTTTTTCGCTTTGGTTATTTGTGAAACATAGTTTCTACCCCCTCAGTATTTTCGCTATTTTTTAATCAAAAAATAATTTTTAAAATGAAAAAAACAATCTACCTCCTCTCGATTTTATTGCTATCAATCCTTTCTTTTTCGGGTTTTGCCCAACAGCAAAAGAAAACAACGCCTGCTATTAAATATGGCGACAACCCCAAAGCAGGTAAATATTTTTCTACAGGTGGGATAAAATTGTATTACGAAACGTATGGTCAAGGCAAACCCTTATTGTTAATTCATGGCAACGGAGGCTCTATTCGAGATTGGCGGTATCAAATTCCTTATTTTTCACAATATTATAAAGTTATTGCCGTGGACAGTCGAGCGCAAGGCAAATCGGTTGACAACAGCGATGTGCTGAATTATGAAACGATGACAGATGATTTTGCAGCTTTACTGACGCATCTGAAAATAGATTCTGCATACGTCATTGGGTGGAGCGATGGCGGCATCAATGGTTTGTTATTGGCGATTCGACACCCCGAAAAAGTAAAAAAATTGGCAATAACAGGTGCTAATTTAACGCCCGATACTTCTGTCATTGACCCTGCGGGTACAAAAATGATTACAGAAGACCTTGCCAATCTACGGGCTGCTAAACAAACAGCCGCCAGCAAAAACACCATAAAATTGCTGCACATGATGGAAATAGAACCCCATATTTCGCTTTCTGATTTGCATACAATCAAATGTCCTACATTAGTCATGGGTGGTGATTTTGATGTGATTAGACCTGAACATACGCTGCAAATATTTCAAAATATCCCACAGGCATATTTGTGGATTCTTCCAGAATCAGGGCATGGAACGGTTCATCATTATAAAAAAGAGTTTAATGCCAAAGTGCTTCATTTTTTTACACAGTCTTATAAAAGACCGAATTGGATAGATTGGAATCCGTAAGGTGTTTAGGGTTTACCCCCCTCAGTAATGCTTTAAGTTTAATGATGTACTCCGACATGTTTTCTCTATATTTTACTCAATAAAACAAGTTTTTAAAATGAAAAATAACAATTTATGCGCACCCATGGCAATCACTTTTGCCTTAGCTATTTTCACGATTGCATGCAATAATGCACCGACTAATAATACTTACTTTACCAATACCGAGCAAGGTATTCAAACAGGTGGTGTAAAAGTTATTCCTATCACTACCCCAAAAGGTACATTTAATGTGTGGACAAAACGCATTGGTAACAATCCTACAATCAAGGTATTGCTTTTAAATGGTGGACCAGGCGGCTCACATGATGGTTTTGAATGTTTTGAAAATTTTTTCCCAAAAGAAGGCGTTGAATTTATTTACTATGACCAATTGGCTTGTGGCTATTCCGACAACCCCAAAGACACTTCTTTGTACGACCTACCTCGATATGTTGAAGAAGTGGAGCAAGTTCGACAAGCCTTGCATTTAGATAACACCAATTTCTACTTACTTGGACATTCGTGGGGAGGTATTCTTGCCATGCAATATGCCCTCAAATATCAAGACAACTTGAAAGGACTTATCATTTCAAACATGATGGCAAGTTGCCCCGAATACGGAAAATATGCCGACAATGTTTTGGCAAAACAAATGCCACTTGCAGTATTGGATTCCATACGAATATTAGAGAAAAATAACGATTTCCAAAACCCAAAGTACATGGAATTATTGAGGAAGCATTTCTATTCTAAGCATGTATTGCGTTTACCCGAATGGCCCGAATCCTATAATAGAGGAAAATGGAACAACGAATTGTATGTAACAATGCAAGGTCCAAGTGAATTTGGTATTTCGGGGAAATTGGCAAATTGGGACGTAAGCAAAGAACTGAAAAATATAAAAATACCAAGCCTTGTCATTGGGGCAACCCACGACACCATGAACCCAAAATATATGGAATGGATGAGTAAGGAAATACCCAAAGGAGAATTTTTGCTTTGTCCAAACGGTAGTCATATTTGTTTCTACGATGACCAACAAAATTATTTCAAAGGCTTGATAAAGTTTATTAAAAAGGTGGATGGGCGATAGGGAAAGTATTTTTGGGGTTTTCATACCCCCTTAGTATTTTCTCTATTTTTTACAAAAACAAATCATCCATCGTCAATATTTTTTCAACCAAGCCGAGGCTGTGCTTATTGTGTTCCATGCCAAAAGTGGTGAGCAAGACAATCATTAAGTGCTTTTTAGTCTTGGTTTTTTCTTTAAAAGTCCACATTTGCTGGCGTAAGGCTTTGGCATCTGCTTCGGATAATGTGAATTCGGTATTGTAAAACTTGATTTCAAATAGGTTGATAATTTGGTCATTGCGGTCTAAAACGAGGTCAATTTGTGCGCCCTTTTCTTCTTCATTTCCTTTTTGAAAAAAAGTGGAAGATTGGGTATAAACGCCTGCAATGCCTAAGGCTTTTTTGATATTGGGCAAGTGTTTCAAACAAGCATTTTCGTAGGCATAACCCGACCATACTTTGGCGGTTTGGGTTTGGCTTAGTTGATTCCAAGTCTCGTTGCCACTGTCTTTATTGTGTTCGATGAAACGGAGATAAAACAAGGAATATTCATCCGTTAGTCGGTAAAGCATATCTTTTTTGCGTTTGTCGAAGGGATAATAGGTCGTAATAAAGCCCGATTGTTCCAATTCTTCCAACACTTTTGAGGTATTACCGCCTTCGGATAATTGAGCATTTTTGATAATTGCAGGGCGCGTTAGACCTTGTCGAGATTTTGATAAGGCGACAACAGCCGCAATGTGATTATCGGCATTGGCAAAAAGGGCAGCGTAGAGATTAGTGAATTCATTTCGCAGCAAACCGTTCTTTGAAAAACAAATATCGTTGATGTTTTGCGTGGCACTTTTACCCGCTTTGATTTCATTCAAATAATGGGGAATACCACCTATTGCCATATATACTTGAAGGATTTGATAGCGATTGTAAAAAATTTGGTGGCTTTGGAGATAGGTTTCCGTTTCACTCAACGTAAAAGGGTCTAAAAATATCCGCTTCGTGATGCGGTTGTGCAAACCACCTCGGTCATTCACAATTTTTTGAATCATCCAAGAAGCCGCCGAGCCGCATATAACAACGACGATATTTCGGGTTTCAGCCCAAGAGTTCCAAAACCAACCTAAGCCCGTAATAAAACCCGATTTATTACCCGCTAACCAAGGGACTTCATCAAAAAAAACAACCCGTTTTTTATCCGTGGGTTGTTGGTCGAGGAATTTGGCAAGCATAAAAAAAGCCTGCAACCAATTGGTCGGGGTTTTTACAGGCACGATGCTTTGGCTGAATGTCCCCAATTGATGGCTGAAATTTTGAAGCTGTTCTTCTTGATTCGCGCTTTGCAAACCCGTCAATTCAAAAGCAATATGGTCTTGATAGGTTTGTTTGATTAAAAAGGTTTTGCCAACCCGTCGTCGCCCGAAAACGGCAACCATTTCGGCTCTTTCAGAATTAAAGGCTTCTTGCAAAATAGCTTGTTCTTCTTTGCGACCTATGAGTGTATCGAACATTATAAAAAGATTTATTGTGGCGAAATATGGGTTAAAAATAAAACATTTCGCCCTAAAACGAAAGTCAATTGGGCGAAATCTATGTAAATCATGCATATTTTCGCCCACTATTAAAATAGTTTTTGGGCGAAATGTAAAGATATTGAGCCATATTCCGCCCGTAATTTATTTTTAATTCAATTTAAAATATTGATAATCAATTGATTGTAAATAAATTTTAAATAGCACCCCCTCAGTATAAAACCTAATTTCACCCTAATTTTTTCATTTATAAAAATATGAAAATATGAAAAACAAGCTGCTTTTACTCGCTTTGTTAGTTAGCACAACTGTTTTTGCTCAACACGACCACCCCATGGACGATACCAAAACAACGGAATCGCATGGTCACAACCACCTTGCCCACATGCAAGCATCACGGGCGCAAAATTTTTATATTCACAACCTACCAGCCCCTAAATTGATGTCAGGTATTGGGCAATCCGATTTTAAGATTGTAACTAAATCCGAAAAAACACAAGCCTATTTCAATCAAGGTTTAAACCTCTTACATGATTTTTGGGATTTTGAAGCCTATCGTGCTTTTAAAGAAGCCATTCGGCTTGATTCTACGGCGATTATGCCTTACTGGGGCATACTCCAAACACCAGGGCCCGATGAGGACAGTGTACTCACAAGTCTGAAAAAAAATGCAGTAATACAGTTGAAAAAATTGATTAAAACCGCCAACCAACAAGAGAAACTGTATGCTGAGATAGCACTTCTGGGCGATTCGCTCAAAGAAAAAGCCTATCCCGAAATCTTTAAAAAGATGGAACAGATTGTTCACAAATTTCCCGAAGACATTGATGCCAAATTGTTTTTAGCCTTAGGCAAGATGAGTGGTTTTGATACCGATATGAACCCAATGGAAGGTCAAATGTACAGCGAGTTTTTATTGAAAGATGTGCAACGCATTGCCCCTAATAATCACGCTTTTCACCATTATTGGATTCATGTGATGGAACATTGTTGTCCAGAACAGGCTTTGGCAAGTGCCGATGCGTTGACGGCTCTTGCGCCTAAATCGGGGCATATTGTGCACATGCCTGGGCATATTTACAACCGTGTTGGTGATTACAAACGGGCGCACGATGCCTTTGTCGCTTCCGTGAAAGTGGATTCAACGTACATGAAAAATGAAGGGGTAGAGGAAGTGGACAATTGGAATTATATCCACAATATCAACTATTTAATCAACAATTGTGTGCATGATGGTCGCCACAATGAAGCACTTTTTTATGCAGAAAAGCTAAAAAACATGAAAGTGGATAATGCCAGAAAGAAGATTTATGATGGCTCTTTTTTTAATCAAGGCATACTCGCACCTGCCAAAATGGAAATGGCTTTTGGCAATTGGGATAGAGCCATCAGCCAATTGGAAAAAATTGTGAATAAGGATACCACTTATAGTTTTGCAAGCATGGAATTTAAAAATGGCTTGACACTCTTTGCAAAAGGTATGGAAGCCCTTGACAAAAACAATGTCAATGAAGCGATACAATTGTCTAATAATTTAGATGCCATACTGTGGCGCAATGAAAAGCAAACAGGAAAAGACAGTTCCTTGAATCAAGGCTTCGGACGGTTTTCTTGGGGGTATCAAAATACCTTAAACACAGCCAGTTTAGAGCTACAGGGCTGCATAGCTACTCAACAAGGCAACTATGAAAATGCAATGAAATTATTAGAAAAAGCTGAAAAAAATGAAATAGATTTAGGCTATGGCGAACCGCCGCTTTATGCGCGTCCCGTTGCTTTTAGCATTGCCAAAATGTATGAAAAAGCAGGGAAAATGGATAAATCAATTGAGAAGTTCAACGAACTATTAAAACGATTCCCAAAATCGGCAATTGTGTATTTTGAATTGTTGAAAAACTATACCTCAAAAGGTGATATGGAAAAAGTCAAAGAATATGAAGGAAAACTAAAAGAAGCAAGCCCGTTTGCGGATAAGGGGATGTATTTATTGAAGAAAAAATAAAAAGCACCCCTCAGTATTTTCTCTATTTTTAATCAAAAAATCAAATTTAAAATGAAAAGAAGAGCATTTTTGACCAATACCGTCTTATCAGCTATTGCAGTCAGTACAACTGGCTTTATCCGTTTCGATGGCAACCGTTATGTGGGTGATTGCGAAACAACTTCTGATATTTTAGGTCCATTTTATAGACCCGATAGCCCAGTTCGGAGCAGTTTAGTTATCAAAGGTGAAAAAGGAGACTTGACAGAATTGATCGGTAAAGTCAAGCATGACGATTGTACTACGCCTTATAAAAATGCCAAAGTCGAAATCTGGCATTGCGATGGCAATGGCGTGTATGACAACGAAACGCCCGACTTCAAATACCGAGGTACGACCTATACCGATGAAAACGGCAATTATGCGTTTCAAACTATTCTGCCCGTACCTTACGATGTAGGCAATGGCAATTTCCGACCTGCTCATTTTCACATGATGATTACCGCCGAAGGCTATCAACCTTTGGTCACACAACTGTATTTTAATGGTGATAAGCATATTGAAAAAGATGAGAGTGCCGCTTCTCCAACCGCCAAAAGAAGAATTTTAGAAGTGCAAAATGGCGGAAATGGCTCAAAAAAAGTGGTGTATGATGTCAGTATGTCTGCAAAATTAGCCGCCGAACCAGCGGTACTTGGTCTGTTGGTAGGTACTTATATTGATGAAAAAGACGGCAATAAAAAACGGAATTGCTCAAAAAAGACCACCAACTATGGATAAAGGGCGATAAACAGAACGGGATGCCGTTTGGAATAAACCTCGAATATGTCGGTAATAATACCTTCTCTATATCTGGTGTACACGTAGAGACTTTGTCATTTGTATTTGAAGTGCTGAATTATGGTATGATTAAAATGAAAGAGGTTAGTAAAAATGACAAAGGGGAAAAGGAAATATCGGTATCGGTGCGGCAGATGTAAGCGGAGAAATACGGCCCTCAGTATATTTCGGATTTGGGATGGAGGAATTCGGTGAGAAAGTAGCCCGAATTCCGCCATCGTAAGTTCGACATTTTTTAACCCTTCAGTATTTTCCCTATTTTTAAGTCAAAAAGCAATATCAATCATGGCTACTCTTTTTCAAAAACTCGTCAGTATTAACACCGATATTTTGTGGATACTACTTTTCGCTATTTATTTTTCTTTAGAGCAAATCATCAATAGAGGTTTACATATTAAAAAACATACATTTCGGTTGCTGCATGGTATTCCCTTACAAGTGGGTTATACTTTGCTCAATTTAAGCTTAGCGTTCATTGTCGTCGCTTGTGTGCAATGGATTGGTGAAAACCATATTGGTGTATTCAATCAAATCCAGATTCCGTATGCTTTAAAAGTAATAATCGGCGTATTTTGTATTGACTTTGTGTCCTATTGGTTTCATCGAGGCTATCATACATTCTCTCTTTTTTGGCGATTTCATCGGGTACACCACAGCGATACAAATATGGATAGTACCACTTTTCTACGGTTTCATCCTTTCGATTGGTTTTTGGATAATAGCTCAGTGCTTGTTGCTACATTCATTTTTGGCTTAGATTTGAATATCGTAGCCTTCGATTTTATATTGTACCTACCGCTGTTTTTGGCACATCACAGTATTTTTATTTTCCCTACATGGTTTGACAATACTTTTGGTAAAATCATCGTCAGCCCAAATTTCCACAAAGTGCATCATCATCAAAATCAGGAATTTACGGATTCTAATTATGGCAATATCTTTATTTTTTGGGATAAACTTTTTGGTACCTATAAAACTCTGCCCGTCAATGAAATCAAATATGGATTGGAAGAATTTGATACAGACAAAAGGCAATCCTTTTGGTTTTTATTGAAAAGCCCTTTTATGAATATCAAACGGATGGGGAATGAGTGATTGCACCCGCTCAGTATTTTCTCTAATTTTAATCAGAATATAAATATGGAACAACCCAATTTTCCAGTTACCGCATCAAACCGCATCCAAACCATAGACCTCTTAAAAGGTTTGGCAATGGTTATCATGGCACTTGACCATGTGCGAGATTACTTCCATTATTCTGCTTTCTTTTTTGACCCATCAGATCCTTCACAAAGCACTTTGCCTATCTTTTTTACAAGATTTATTACCAATTTTTGTGCTCCAAC
>JANMYC010000288.1:0-4702 GCA_031381715.1 Saprospiraceae bacterium | reverse complement strand
GCGCGGTTTTGCGGCTGCAGCTAATAATCGGTTTGTACAGTTGATAGATGGTATGGATAACGCAGCTCCTTTGCTTCAATTTCCGATGGGTAATATTATAGGCGTAGGGGAATTAGATATTCACAGCGTTGAATTGGTGCCGGGTGCAGCTTCTGCTTTATATGGACCCAATGCCTATAATGGCATTCTTTTGATGACCAGTAAAAATCCTTTCACTTCTCAAGGGTTGAGCGTACAAACCAAAGCGGGTTTTAATATTTCCAAAGCTTCGGGAAAAACCGACCCATTGTATCAAGTAACCGCGCGGTATGCTAAAGCATTTGGTCGTTTTGCCATTAAAACTAATATTGCCTATTTGGATGGAACAGATTGGCGCGCCAATGATTATACGACAGGTCGTAAAAGTGCGGTACTTTTAAACCCCTCAACAATGGGTGCGCCTAACTTTGATGGATTGAATATGTATGGTGATGAAACGCCCATACTCGTGCCCATGTCAACCTTAACAGGCTCTCTTTCGAAAGCATTAGCACCTGCTTATGCTGCTTCATTGGGTAAAACAATCCCCGAAACGGAGGTGATATTAGGGAATACAATTCCAAAATTACCAACGCTTGATTTGCGGCGTACAGGTTTGAAAGAAGAAAATTTATTGGATAATAGCCAAGCAAAAAGTGTTAAAATCGATGCGTCTTTGCATTATAAAATTACGAATAAATTAGAGGCTTCTTATGGCTATCGTTATGGCAACGGAGCAAGTGTTTATCAAGGAGCGGAGCGTTATGCTTTGCGTGGATTTACATCTCAATACCATAAATTTGAACTAAGTAGCCCTAATTTTTGGTTGCGGGCTTATCAAAATAGAACAAGTGATGGGGATTCTTACAACCTCAGTGCTTTAGGGTCTTTTGTCAATGAGCGTTTTAAAAGCACATCAGCGACTTGGCTACCGACTTATGCGGGCACTTATGCAAGCGCACTTTTACCCCTTTATTTGCAAGGTAAAACTGCCGAGGCTGCTCAGATTGCTGGCGCACATACAGCAGCGCGCACTGCCGCAGATAAAGGCATACCCACAGTCGGTTCTTCAGAGTTTAAGACTGTAGTGGATGCTGTCCGCAAAGATTTATTTCAACGCAATCCCCCCGGAGCGGGTTTTGTGGATGCATCTGTCATGAGTCATGTAGAGTCGGGTTTTAATTTCAAAGACATTATAGCTGCCAACCTATTAGATTTGCTCGTGGGTGCCAATTACCGCTTGTTCGATTTATACTCGGAAGGCACAGTTTTAAATGAAGACCCCGATAAAATAGGCACTTTCAAAAGCATAAAAGTGCACGAATACGGTGCATTTACCCAATTGTCTAAGCGGTTTTTTAAGGAGAAATTAAAACTTTCAGGCTCTTTGCGGTATGATAAATCGCAGAACTTTGAAGGGCGTGTTTCTCCGAGAGTTTCATTCGTTTATACGGCAGGTGCTCAGCGGCAACACAATATTAGGGGTTCTTTCCAGACGGGTTTCCGTAACCCCAGTAATCAAGATCAATACATCTTTTTTCCCGCCGGTGGTGGTATTTTATTGGGGGGTACAAAAGCCAATGCCGAGCGGTATGGGGTATATAATGGCGGTTCTTACACCGAAAACTCTTACCAGAAGTTTTTGACAAGCGTTTTATCCGGCGCACCTAATCCCGCCCTCTTGCAGACTATCAACCTTGAATACGTGAGACCGGAAAAACTCAAAGCATTTGAAATAGGCTATAAAGGCATTATTGGTAAAAAATTATTCCTTGATGTAAATGCATATCACAATATCTATAAAGATTTTATTAAAGGTCAAACGGTCAGAACCAAGAAAGGAACGACAATCGGCGGTGTTTTTAGAGCGGGCGTTGAAGATTTAATTGCGGGAAAAGCCACCTCTGCGACTGCTTTTCGAGCTGTTTCTAATGCCGCCGAAGATGTGCAATCCACTGGTTTTGGTTTGGGTATGAATTACCGATTATACAAAGCGTTTTCACTATACGGCAATTACACGTTTACTGATTATAATCTTCAAACTACCGACCCCGATTTTACGGCGGGTTTCAACACGCCCAAACATGCGGGTGTTCTTGGTTTAAAAAATGGCAAACTTTTCAAAAACGTGGGTTTCGACATTAATTACCGCCATCAAAGTGCCTTTGAGTGGGAAAATGCTTTTGGTTTTAGTACTGTTAAGGCTTATGGCGTACTGAATTGCCAAGTCAATTATGAATTACCAAAAATCAATACCAATATTAAAATAGGCGCTACAAACTTAGGTGGTAAGGATTATCGGACGATGGCAGGAGGTCCCTTTATTGGTCAGCAGTACTATGTAGCTCTGACCTATGACGGTGTTAAATCCAAATAAAAATAAGCAACATTAGGCTTTTACTCACAAATATTTCGGATTTCGGAATATTACCCCCCTCAGTATCAGTACCTATTTTATCCTTTCAAAGATTATTTAACCCTTTATTTAGCTGATTCACCCCCTTATTTAGTCAATTCATTCGTTATCCGTTATTTTTTGATGCTTAAATGCTCCTATATTGCGTAATATTTTAAGAAAGATATATAGGTATTTTTTAAAATATTTGGCTCTATTTACGTACACATTTATTCCAAAAAAGTGAACAATATAATGAATCAAACGGAGAACTACAAGCACTACCGCCAATATTTAGCACAACTATTCGGCGAAATAACGGATGAGCAATTGGAACAGGTCTTTTCAATTGCTGAAGTACGGCATTATGATGCCGGGCAGTACATTTTTCAAGAAGGCGATACTGAAAATGCTTTGTATATTGTGCTATCTGGGCGTTTGAGGGCATTGAAGCAAAGAGAACAGGGGCAACACGTTTTAGGAGATATAGCGGCAGGTGAACCTGTCGGAGAATTGGCACTTTTTACCAAAGAAACCCGTAGTGCCTCAGTTGTGGCTATCCGAAAGTCAACGGTTTTACAGATAGACGAAGCCGATTACAATGATTTGGTCAATCAATACCCTTATTTCGGGTTTACTTTAACCCAATTTGTCGTTAATCGATTGAGACGTAATGCTTTTCAACAAAAAAAAGGCGCTCCGCCCAAAAACATTGCCGTAATAAAATTACAACCTGACCATGATTTTGCACCGTGGACGGATGATATTCACCGCGAACTGGGGATTATGGGTACGAACGTAAACGTGTTTTACCCCGATACACAATTGCACGAAAACCCAAATACGGTTTTTGAAAACATGGAAAATAGCCAGGGCATCAATATTCTCGTCTGTGATGATGACCATCAAACTTGGGCTAAACAGTGCCTTATGTATTGTGATTTGGTAATAGTTGCCACCGAATTTGATGCGCCAAACAGTCTTTACGCCATTGAAGAACACTTGAATATCTACTCCGCCAATATTCTCAATAAAAAAATCTATTTATTGCTTTTGCACACCGAAAATGCTCCTGCCCCGAGCCAAACCCGTCGTTGGTTTGAGGGACGGCAATTCGATTTGCACTTGCACATCCGCGCCAACAATGCCAAAGATATTCGGCGATTTTCTCGCATCCTCACGCACCAAGCCGTGGGGTTGGTATTGGGTGGTGGTGGCGCAAAAGGCTTTGCCCATTTCGGCGCGGCAAAAGCAATGCTGGAGTCTGGTATCGAATTTGATTTTGTGGGTGGCACCAGCGCAGGCGCATTGTCTGGTATCTGTTTGACCTACGCCGATTTTGATATGGAAAAAGCCATCCATTTGGGTCAAAAAGGGGCAGAAAGTAAGCCCACCTCAAATGATTATAATTTCCCGTTTTTATCCTTAATGTCGGGTCGAAAAATGCGGGCACACTTGCAGGATATGCTCGGCGAAACACACCTTGAAGATATTTGGGTCACGACCTATTGTATCTCCACGAATTACTCAACGGCCTCCTTAAAAATACACGAAAAAGGCTTGGCAAGGCAGCAAATAGAAGCGAGTATTGCTATTCCTGGCGTATTTCCACCCGTGATTATTGACCGACATTTGCACGTTGACGGCGGCGTTATGGACAATTTGCCCATCGAAGCGATGTATCAGAAGCCCGTTAGTCAAGTGATTGCCATTTCGCTATCTGCTCAATCTCCTCATTTGGTAGATATTGAGACCGTCCCATCTGCTTGGGCATTTTTTGTTAATAAATTTACCAAAAAATATCGGTATCGCTTGCCGCCCATGTCGGCTTTGTTGATTAATTCATTGACTTTGAACAGTGTGCAAAAGCAGACAGCTGCCAAATCGCAAGTCGCTATCTATTTAGAGATGGATTTACGCAATTTTGGTTTTCTCGATTGGTCAAAATGGCAACAATTGATTGAAAAAGGCTATCAACAAACCCAAGATTATTTAAAAGGGCTACCTTGCAATGTGCAGTTTTGGAAAAATGTATGATATGATAATTATTTTACCCCCTCAGTATTTCGAGGTTTTACATTAAAATAGGGCTTTAATAACAAGACTTTACCTAATTGAAGCTATTTTTGTGAAAACTATACTACACTGGTAACTTCGGAAATCTCTGATTTTACCTCAATCTGCAAAGTTTAAGTTGATTCCAATGGGTTTTAACCCATTGTTTTGAGTGAAACAACGGGTTAAAACCCGTTGGGATATCTAAAAACTAAGATTTCCGAAGTTATCAGT
>JANMYC010000282.1:0-10131 GCA_031381715.1 Saprospiraceae bacterium | reverse complement strand
ATTGCGCATGAAATTTTTCTTTTTAACTGTTTTCAGCTTGGCTTTTTCACTTGAAGTCATCGCTTCGGATACCACAAAACTTAAAAATGTGTTTCGTTTTAATAAAAATGCTCATTTTTCAAAACCCCGTAATCTTTTAAGCAGAACGATTGAAGTCCTTGATACCCTTCGTTGGGAAGCTCGTTTTGACAAGTCATGCTGCTATATCATCAATGATGAAAATGGTAAAATGGACGTGGATCAATGGGATTATAACAAGCTGACAGGCGTAGCTTTTAATAGTCTCAATCCTATGGCAAATACTGCAATGGTCGGTTGGCGACACAACCCTAATACCCATTTGATAGAACTTACTCCTTATTGGCACGTTCAGAAAAAACGTTTTTTTAGTGAGAAAGCGTTTTTAACGGTTGCTCCTGATGAGCGTTTTATGGTAGAAATTATCACCAATAGAGATAAAAATGAAGTAGAAATTAGAATAAAAGCTAAGAAGAAAACATTAAAAGACAGTAAAAATTTTGAAACCATACCGACAAATGCCACATTAATACATCCTTATTTCGGCGGGACGAGCCGAGCACCTTGCGATATGCAATTGTTTTTGAAAAAGCTGAAATAGTGCTTAATGATGAGCCTTAAAATATCTGGATTTGTTAGTCCTGATACTCAATACTATCTTTTCATTACTAATTTACTTTCTTCCAAGTTTCGAATAAAACCTCTTGATTGGGTCTATTTTTAGGCATTTTACTGAGGGGGGTACATGGTTTCAGCGATTCGTAACATTCTTCAGGAAGGGATTGATAGAGTTGAGTGCCTTTCGTTTTCCATTCGATCATTTCATCGCTCACCTCTTTAACGATACGAGCGGGATTTCCGACCACAAGGCTTCGAGGGGGGATTTTTTCACCCGCTTTTATAAAAGATAAAGCACCAATGACACATTCATCACCAATTTCAACATTATCCATGACAACTGCATTCATGCCCACTAAAGCATTTTTTCCGATAATTGCCCCGTGAATAATCGCTCCATGACCAATATGCGCTCCTTCTTTCAAAGTAACCGTCACACCCGGAAACATATGAATGGTACAATTCTCTTGCACGTTGCAGCCATCTTCTAATACAATCCCACCCCAATCTCCTCGAAGTGTGGCACAGGGGCCAATATATACATTTTTACCAATTACGACATTCCCCGTTACCACCGCTTGAGGGTGAACAAAACTTGAAGGGTGCACCACTGGCTTGAAGCCTTTAAACTCGTAAAACATGTCTTTATTTTTTTAATTGAAATGCTCGTGATTGAGCAAATTTAAAACCTGCCCAATCTTCTTGAATACCATAAGTAGGAAAAGCTAAGGATTGAGATGCTTTATCGACATAAAGAAAATTAAAAATGATATTATAATGCGAATAATGGGTTAAAATGAGTAAAGTAACGCCGTCAGGCTTTCAATATTGGTAGAATATAATGATAAATATTACAAAGTGGCGTAGCCACGATATATGAAGCATTTTTGTATGCCATCCCAACTGGACTTATAATAACCTTGCACATTTTCACTACCGATATTGAATGCCGAACGGCATTATTTTACGCATTTTAACCCATTATTCGCATTTGTAGTTTTTATTTGCTGATTTTCCAAGTAATTCAGAGCAGGGATACTGAGGGGGGGCAACTAAAACAACCTTTTATCACTAACTTTTTTCCATTCTTGAAAAACTTTAATGGCTTCATTTCTCAGCATTTGTACGATTGGAATGCGCCTTTCCGCCATCGGTAATGTTAATTCTTTGTACAAAAAAGCATCATCAAAATCTATTGCCGCTGCATCTTCGCGCGCGCAGGCATAAATTATCCGCGCTGGACGAGCCCAATAAATAGCGCCTAAACACATTGGACAAGGCTCACATGAAGCATAAATAGTACAATTATCCAAGTGAAAATGTCCAATATTAATACAAGCATCCCTAATAGCCACTATTTCAGCATGAGCCGTAGGGTCATTCGTTAACAACACTTTATTATGTCCTCTACCTATAATACTACCATTTTCATCCACAACCACACAACCAAACGGGCCGCCGTCTCCTTTTTTCATGCCTTCCCTCGACATTTCAATGGCTTCCCGCATGAATATTTTATCTTCTTCCGAAATCGGTTTTTTACTTTCTCCTTGATCCATTTTTTAAATTTTATCCATTAAAATAATTCCCCTTGCACAGTCGGTGATTCAAGGTCTAATAACCATTTTTTACGTGTTAAACCAGCTGCATAACCCGTAAGCGAGCCATCGCTACCGATAACTCTGTGGCAAGGTACGACAATCGCTATTTTATTACTACCGTTAGCCATCCCCACTGCTCGTATTGTCTTGGGGTCACCGATTGCTCGGGCAATATCCATATATGAGCATGTTTTACCGAAA
The DNA here is from genome assembly GCA_031381715.1 of Saprospiraceae bacterium. GTDB lineage: Bacteria > Bacteroidota > Bacteroidia > Chitinophagales > Saprospiraceae > JAAFJT01. Next base: position 7,693 of record JANMYC010000282.1, on the reverse strand, counting down.
GGGATTTTTAAAAGTTCAGTCCATACGCGCTTCTGAAAATCAGTCCCTTCTAAATCCAAAGGCATATCGAAAACTGTTCTTTTTCTATTAAAATATTCATCTAATTGGCTGATTGCCAATAGGTTGTGCACATTTTTAATTTCAGTTAAAATTTTTTCATGGGCAAAATTAATAGCTCTAACACCTATTTCAGTCGCTTGAACCTCTATCAAACCAAGCGGTGATTTGTAATAAAGCGTTTTTATGCCTTCCATTTCGGAGCGATTGATTTTATTTATTTCCATGGCAATTTGAATTGATTATTTGATATTGTGCCTTTTCAAAAAATGGATGACCAATCCTAAAATTAAAAGATAAATTTAACGCTTTTGATGACAATATTTTGAAACCATACACAAAAGTTATTTAGCCACGAATTTACGAATTGCGCTAATTTAGATGTTGACAAATTAAAGCGAACCTGCCTGCCGGCAGGCAGGTTGCGCTAATAAATTGCCCTAAAAGGGCAATTTCGAGGAATTAGATAAAATTTTGTCAACATCTAAATTAGCGAAATTCGTAAATTCGTGGCTAAATAACTTTTATGTATGGTTTCAAAGACAATATTTCAAATAAAAACAGCGCAATATACCCCTCAGTAAATTGCGCTGTTTTTATTTGAAAAGGACGATTTTTCTAAACCGTCATAATATCTTTTTCTTTTTGATCCACTAATTTATCTACAAGCTCAATAAATTTATTGGTCATATTCTGAATTTCATCTTCTTTCTTTTTACCAATATCCTCTGATAAGCCATTTTTTATGCCTTTTTTGAGCTCTTCCATAGCTTCTCGGCGAGCACTTCTGACGCCTACTTTGCTGTGTTCCCCTTCTTGTTTGGCTTTTTTAGCGAGATCCCTGCGACGTTCCTCGGTCAAAGGTGGGATGGCGAGGCGAATAATTTGACCATCATTCTGAGGGGTAATGCCTAAAGCTGCTTCAAAAATCGCTTTTTCAATGGGTCCCAACATGTGTTTTTCCCAAGGCTGAATAATGATTGTCCGCGCATCCGCCATAGATATATTAGCAATGGTGCTCAATTTGGTAGGTGAACCATAATAAGGCACTAAAAGCCCATTTACTAAGTCTCCACTGGCTTTACCCGTGCGTATTTTTATCAATTCGTTTCTAAGGTGTTCTATAGCATGGTTCATTGAATCCTCTGCCATTTCAAAAATCAGATCAATTTCAGATATATCCATATTATTTTTGATTAAAATTCTTTAAAAAATAGGCTGCAAAAACAAGCTCACTTGCTTTTGCAGCCCCAAAATTAAAGTTTTTTTTTAAAAATTATAGATAACTTGCTCGATATTGAGCTTAATTTCATTCGTTTCCTCTAATCTTTTGATAATTTTCTCCACATTTCCATGAACAGAAAGTTCTTGGTTATGCAAGAGAATATAATTTTTCAAAAGACCCAAATCCGCGGGGCGATTACCTGAGCGTATCAGTCGGCGAACCGTTTCCTTTGCTGTCTCATCTATAAGCGTAGGGTCACTCACGCCTTCGCCCATCATCGAGCCTTCGCTGCTCCGCTCACCGTAAAGGCGAGAGATGAGCTCCACTGTCTCTTCAGCTTGAGGCTCCAGATGAATATTCCGAGGTCTTTCTAATTGTTCTTTATTCTCTTTTGGCTCCGTGTTTTTAGGGAGCGGCGTATCCTTTTCCATCCCTTGCTGCCGCACACGGATGCACGAGCGACCTGTGGAATTAATAAAATTGACTAAAGGGTCAAAAGCACCGTCATTGGATAAAATTGCGAACTCAACATCACTGCTGATTTTCTCATGTAATTTACCCATTAAAAAGCAAATATGATAGTTCAAGTCATGGGGTGAGATACCTGTCACCTCTATCCATTTCACATTACTTCCCATACCTTGTATCTCCTTTACGAGGGTAAAAGGAACACTTTCCATGTCTGAACCAACGAACACGAATACCTTATCACAAACTTTCTCAAGTTTTTTGAATTTAATCTGTTTAAGGGTTTCAAAATCTAAAAATACATAGCGGCGAATCTGCGTGGCCATAATTATAAGTGTTAAATAGTTTGTTTAAAGTGATGAATTTTAATTAATGGCTTAGCCCATACGTTCAAAAGAGACTAATTGTCGCTAAGTTAAAAGAATATTAATTTTACACAAAATTTTATTGAAAAAATGTTTAAAAAGTTGATAATTTTCAAATGTTTAAGTAGTTGATAATCATATTTTTATCCTTATGTTAATTTTTTACTATTAAAAAATTAAATACATTTTTGATAGTTTTGAAACAAATTTTTTAAAACAATACCTCCCTGCTACAAACAACTTTTAAAGTTTTATCTTTGTGTTATGAATTGGAAATTAGCAATAGACGGTTTTAAGGTATATTTGATGCTCGAACGCTCACTCTCTGGCAACTCCGTAGAGGCATATCTGCGGGACGTAAATAAGTTGGTGGAGTTTATCGAACTCAAAAAGTACGACTATGAGCCTGCCACAGTACCCCCCTCAGTAATAAGTGAGTTAATGGCTTATCTCAATGATTTGGGCTTAGAATCTACTTCGCAAGCGCGGACACTTTCGGGTATCAAAACGTTCTATAAATATTTACTGCTTGAGGATGTCATTGATGCTGCACCTACCGACCTCATCGAAGCGCCTCGTTTAGCCCGTAAAATACCCGATGTACTGACTTTTGATGAAATAGAAAGAATACTCGCTACCATAGATTTGTCCAAAACGCATGGTTTAAGAGACCGTGCCATATTAGAAGTTTTGTACGCCTGTGGCTTGCGTGTGAGCGAATTGATTAATTTGAAACGCTCTAACCTCTATTTTCATGAAGGATATATTACAGCCGTTGGAAAAGGCAATAAAGAGCGTTTGGTACCCATTGGCGATGATGCCATGAAACATCTCAAATTTTACTTGGATGATGTGCGAGCGCGCATCAAGACAATGCCTGATTACGAAAATTTTGTTTTTTTAAATAATAGAGGCAAACCCCTCAGTAGAATTTGGGTTTTTCTCATCATCAAAGAAGCGGCTAAAGTTGCAGAGATTGATAAAGTGGTGAGTCCACATACTTTTAGGCATTCATTTGCTACTCATTTAATAGAAGGAGGTGCGGATTTGAAAGTGGTACAAGACTTGTTAGGTCATGAAAGCATCACTACTACTGAAGTTTATACCCATTTGGATACTGATTACCTTCGTGAAACCGTTTTGATGTTTCATCCGCGCAACAGACGGAAAGAAAAGAATGAAGATTCTGAATAGAAATTGTTCAGAAGCAACTAAAGTAGCACGAAATTGCTCAAAAACTTAGATTATATGTTTTTTTTTAAAAATAAAATATTCTTTTTGGTAGTATCTATTGCTTTTCTACTTGAAGGCTGTGCCAATGTAGGTTCGCTAAAAGGAGGGGCAAAAGATACTACGCCCCCTCAAATAGTTAAAGAAAAATCTACGCCCAATCTGCAAACGAATTTCAAGAAACAACCCATTATTTTGACGTTCAATGAATGGGTTAAAATGGATGATGCTTTCAACCAAATCGTCGTGTCGCCGCCACTGAATGAGCGCCCCGAAGTCGTTTTAAAAGGTAAAAAACTGTATTTCGACTTTGCTAAAGATGAGGTTTTAAGAGAAAATGCAACTTATACCATTAGTTTTGGCGATGCTATAAAGGATATAACGGAGAGTAATCCAGCCAAAAGCCTACGATTTGTGTTTTCTACAGGTGCAACTATTGACTCGCTTGTCGTATCAGGGAAGGTTGTGGATGCCGTAACGGGGCTTCCTACTGAGGGGGTAGTATTGATGTTGTACGACAATCTATCGGATACCGTTGTAAAAAAATTAAAGCCTTTTTACTTCGGAAAAACGGATAAAGAAGGTTTTGCCAAAATTGAAAATGTACGCCCAGGTACTTTTAAGGTATTTGCTTTAAAAGACGTTGATTTGAATTATCTTTTTAATCAAGAGAGCGAAAAAATCGGTTTCCCGAATGATAATTTGATAGTGAGTGCGAGCAATAAGGAGTTTATGAAACGCGATACAGCTTCGAAAACTGATTCGATTCAAAGGATAAGAGATTCCATAGAAGCGGCACAAGCATCTCTCCAAATTCGCCTTTTTGAGCCTTTCAAAATCTTGAAAATATCTAATCGAGAAACAGATAAATATGGTGTAGTAAAACTGATTTTTAATAAACCTACACCAAGTTCAGCCATAACTTTTGATGATGTTAAGCAAAACGCCTTCACAGAAGTCAGTAAAGATTCGCTATTGGTTTGGTACAATGCCGTGGATGAAACCCCATGGAATATCTATTTTAAAGGTGAAAAAAATACGGATACCATTCGCATACGCCCGCGAGGGAAAGTTGATTTTATTAAAAAAGGGCAATTAATGCCCCTGATAGCTTTTACCACAATTTTGAAAAAGCCCAATAAGCCTGTTGAATTAGTATTCAATTATCCAATTTCAAAGATTGATACCAGTTTGATAAAATTAGTGGATTCTTCTAAAAATTTAGTTCCGTTGATTGTTAAAATAGATTCTATTTCAAAAAGAAAATTATTCTTAGAATCTGATTGGAAAGAAGGAAAAATATATGATTTAAGCATTTTACCAAGTGCGTTCACCGATATTTATGGTTTTAAAAATGATACCATTCTTTCCAAAGTGAACATTTTAAGCAAAAAGGAATTCGGCGATGTTATTATCAAAATCAAAGGATTAGATAAAGAAAAAAGCTATATTTGTCAGCTTTTAAATGCGGCGGGTGTTATAGAAGGAGAGTTTTATGCAGATAACGTAGCTGATATTGAAAAACGCATTGAATCCATGCAGCCTGACCAATATTCTGTCACCGTTATTGAAGATTTGAATAAAAATAGAGTTTGGGATACGGGCGATTATGATAAAAAAAGACAACCTGAACGCATTTTTTCAAAAAAATCAGAATCGGCTTTGAGGGCTAATTGGGACCTCGAAATACCAGCGATTGTTGTATTTGAATAGTTTATACATAACGTAAATACTTAGCCCCCTAACCCCAAAGGGGGAGTTCCACTCGAAAAATGCTAAAATTGTACATTTTCTAATGGAATCGATGTTTAGTGAGTGGAACTCCCCTTTGGGGGTAGGGGGGCTAAGTTTTTATACATAACTTTTAAGAATGATACTTCGTGCAGAAAATTTAAATAAATTCTACGGTGCTCGCCAAGTTGTAAAAAACGTATCCGTAGAAGTCAATCAAGGCGAAATCGTTGGTTTATTGGGGCCTAATGGGGCAGGTAAAACGACTTCATTTTACATGACAGTAGGTTTTATCAAGCCTAATTCAGGAGCCGTATATCTTGATAATGAGGATATTACGCACCTTGCAATGTATAAAAGAGCACAAAAGGGGATTGGCTATCTGCCGCAAGAACCTTCCGTATTTAGGAAACTGAGCGTTGAGGATAATATTAAAGCCGTGCTTGAAATGACCCCCCTCAGTATCGAAGAGCAAAAAGATAAATTGGAAAGCCTCTTGGGTGAATTCAATTTACATAAAGTGCGTAAAAGCAACGGCGATACCCTCAGCGGGGGCGAACGCCGCCGGACTGAAATCGCTCGCGCCTTAGCAACTTCACCTAATTTTATCCTTTTGGACGAGCCTTTTGCGGGCATTGACCCTATCGCAGTAGAAGATATTCAATACATTGTTGCTAAATTAAAAACGAAAAATATAGGTATCTTAATAACTGACCACAATGTTCAAGAGACGCTTTCTATCACGGATAGGGCTTATTTGATGTTTGAGGGCAGCATCCTCAAAGCAGGAACTGCAGAAGAATTAGCTGCTGATGAAATGGTCAGAAAAGTATATCTTGGGAAAAATTTTGAATTGCGCAGAAAGCATATTGAAGTTTAAACCTTTTAAAAACGGAAAAATGGCAGAAGAGAAAAAAAACAAAAAAGCCGCTAAAAAGAAGCCCGTTGAAAAACTCAATATGGGCATCAATGAGTTTGGAGAGTTGACTACCAATATCAATTTGGAAGAAATCAACGATTTTTTAAATAAGAATGTGGATGACAAAAAATTGAATGAAAAGAAGAAGTAAAATGCTGTGTGTATCATTTTACAGTTCTACCTTTCCAAGTATATTTTTTCTTCACATTAGATGATAAGCCCACAAATATGATATAAATTAAATGCATCATTTGCCCTCTTAAAAATGCTGACATCAAATCTTGTCGGCTAAAAAAGCGTGTCATTATCTTTAAAAATCCGTAGTCAAACAGAATTTTAATTAAAATTTGGGATATAAGAACAAAAACCAAGCGGCTATCCCACACAATGCTCATAAGTAGATTGAAAACGATACTCGAGTAGAAAAGAAAAACTACAACCAATTGAAAAACAGTGAACCCCTCAGTATAACTCGATGATTTGGATGCCCACCTAAGCCTTTGGCTGAAAAAATCTTTTAAAGTCGGCTTTGCTTTCGTATGTACCGTAGCATCCGCATTTTTTAAAAAACCAAGCACTTTTGGGAAAAAACGGGCTACTTTCTGCATCAAAAGCATATCATCTCCGCTGGCTACGTGGTCTATCCCTTTAAATCCGCCCACTTCTTGAAACAACTTTTTTTCATACGCCAGATTAGCCCCGTTGCACATATGCGTAAAATTTCCTTGAACGCCCGCTCCTGTGATGCCCATCATGCCAATATAATCCAAAGATTGAAACCGCTCAAAAAGCGACTGCTCTTCGTGAAAATTGACCGGAGCAGCAATGAATCTTTTATCCCCAATTTCATAAAATTGAGCAAATAAGGTCAACCAATCCTTAGGCACAAGGCAATCAGCATCAGTGGTCACTATCAAATCGCCTTTGGATTCGCCAATGGCAGCTTCAATCGCCCGCTTTTTAAAAGGTTGATTTTCACCCAGTTTTATATAATTTTTTAATTCTATTAGACGCACATTTAGTATCCCCAAATCGAGTACATACTGAGGGGTCATGTCATCTGAATGGTCATCGATTACAATTATTTCAAAAAGCGCTTGAGGATAGCTGCCATTCAAGATGGAGTGGATACAATTCAATATATTCTCCTGCTCATTTCGAGCGGGAATAAGAACCGAAATAAGGGTATGAGGCGTGTAATTATCTCTTTTTTCAAAAAAAGGAAGCGCATCCCAATGCTTGATATACAAAACAAAGAAAAACGCGTAAAGAACGGCTAAGAGCAATGAAAGGGTACAATAAATGATAAAAAACACTGAACGGTTGTTGGTTTTGTAAGAAAATGAGCCTAAATGTATAGTTAAGTAGTTTGGCTAAAATAATCGCTGCTATCTTTTAAAGTCGGTTCTATAAAATGTGGAAAATACTCCGCTATGCTCCGCATTTTTCACATTTTACAGCCCGACGATAGCAGCGAATATTTCGTTACGCCTATTTATTAACTATCAAAAAGATTATCGTATGGGTTATTTTTTTCTTTTGGCTTAGGCAACTCAATGATGATTGGCTTTTCCTCAGGCGTAATATCTGTTATTTCAGAACTCACCTCTTCGTAATCAGCATACTGGTCACCTTGTTGGTTCGATATTCGTCCCTCTAAATCCTGTTTTACCTTATCCATTTTTCTGTAAAATAGCG
>JANMYC010000194.1:0-3527 GCA_031381715.1 Saprospiraceae bacterium | reverse complement strand
CGCAGCGAAAGCATCTGAATATGCGCTTTTTATAGGTTATTTAGATGCTTTCGCTGCGCTCAGCATGACAAATGATATTTGAATAAGCCCCATGTAATGAAAAATGTCTTATATTTGTTATATCAACAAATGTGGAGCACCCGCGCCGTTAGGTGCGGCATATCGGTAGCGGCGGGTAAAGCCTGCCGATAAGGGTAAAATATTGTGTAAGCCCCATCGGAGCGATATATATTGAATATTCTTTAATGATCGCCGATTTTAGGTTTGCCCCCATACCCCCAAAGGGGGATTAAATCGAGGAAAGTTTAAATTTAAAAAGGCTTTACAATATAATCCCCCTTTGGGGGTATGGGGGCATAATTGAAAATAGAACATTAAATATAAAAATAGCTGAACCAATATTTTAACAATATGAAACAGACACTCCAAAATCTTGTAGCTGAGGGCAAAACGAAGCAAGTGCTTGAAAAGTTAAAGGAATCAACCCAATCTAAAGCGGGCTTGCAGAAAGAGCTTACCTTAATCAATGCCCGTTTTACGGAATTGGAAAAAAAGACGCTTCTTGATATTGAAGAGGGCAGACCCCTCAGTATTGAGCGCAATAAAATCAAAGCGGCGGTGTCTTAAATTGCCGAATTGAACGTAATTTTGACAAAACTAAAAAAACTTGCTATATTTGCCAATTCTAAAAAGTACGTATTAGCTAATGTGAAAATTATGAGTAATAATATAAATTTATATAAAAAAGCAAAAACACTCGTTGAAGTGGACAATGCAGTGCGGTTGGATGTTCCGATTACACCCGACCATGAATTTTATACGGACTTTTCAGATGTGCGGGGCGATTTTGAAGACAGAATGATTTATAAAACGCTTAATGTTCATCCTAAAACGTTTGTTTTCAATAGAGCAAGCAATCAAGGTAACAAGGTCGTCTTGTTTTTAGCGGGTATGCGTGGTTCCGGTAAAACGTCTGAATTGGCGAAGATTGCAAAGAAACTCAATAATAAGGATTGCTTTTTTTGTGTTACCTGTAATCTTGATGATGGATTAGACCTCAATGACATGGAATATATGGATGTCCTTATTTTTCAATTGGAAAGGTTGTTTCAAGAAGTGGAGGCGATTAACTTATCTTTAGACAAAGACATTGTCAGTTCTTTGTATAGTTGGTTTGGGGAACGTGTTAAAGAGGTCAATAAATTGATTAAGCTTGATGTGGGGTTAGAGATAGCAGCAGAAGCTAAAACACCTTCTTTTCTGAATCTTTTTAGCTTTTTAAGTCTTACCGCTAAATTGAAAGCGAATTTGGCGGGCAGTAAAGAGAATGCAGACAAAATCCGAACTTCGTTCAAAAACAATTTTACAGAGTTTTCTCAAAAATTCAATCAATTTATAGAACACGTCAATACCGTTCTTAGAAATAAAGGCATTGCGCAAGAAATATTGTTTATCGTTGATGGTTTAGAAAAAACGGCAACCTCTGATATACGTAAAAAAATAATTCTGGACGAATCACAACGTATTCATCAAATCAAAGTCAACACCATTTTTACGTTGCCTTTGGAACTCATGCCGCAAACCCAAAAATTGTTGTCTTTCAGCACCGTGGTTTCTTTTCCTTTTGTCAAAATTCGTGAAAAGGACGGCACTATTGTGGAAGAAGCTGTTAGTCGCTTTCAAGAGTTTGTTTACAAGCGGATTGACGCAAGTCTATTCGATAGTCCCGATACTGTCAAAAAAGCTATTTTGTACGGTGGTGGCTCACCAAGGGAACTTTTGCGAATCTTGGAATATGCCAATATGTTTGCCGATGAAGATACCAATATCATTTACGGCAAAGACCTTGATAAAGGTATCAAAAAACTATCCGCTCAAACGGCTCAGTATGTATCAGAAAAAGATTTAGCAAAACTAAAAATCCTTAAAGAAGCCAACGATGCAGGAAAAGAACTGGCATTCGATGAAGATTGGCAAGACTTATTGGAGAAACTATTGATTTTAGAGTACAACGATGGTTCTTACAAACGCGTCAACCCTATCGTAGAAGCCTCACCTTTATATAAACAAAATGTCGGATAACTATATTGAAGAAACCAAGCCTCTCTTTAAACTCCTCAAAACGGAGGCTTTTCGATTTGTGATTGTGCGCTACAATCACTTTTCTTTTGTTCAACAATTAGAAAAAGACTTGATACGGCTTTTCCCAGAACGTCCGCTCAAAAAAGTAGATGCTCAAAGGTTGGATTATCAAGACATCTCAAATGCTTATTTTGCCTTAAACAACGGCTTCTTCTTTATCGAAAACTTTGACGATGTCTTAAAAGAAGAACGAGACAGTCTCAATAAAGAGACCCCTCAGTATGCCAAGCAGAATGAACGACGCCGAGGCATCACCGCAGGGCTTAATCTGCGCCGAGACAAGTTGGCTAAATTCCCTATTGCCCTTTTTGTTTTTGTCCCTGCTTCGGCGGGAGAACTCCACGCAAAAGTCATTATGGAGAAAATGCCCGACTTGTGGTCGTTTAGGTCTTGGATGTTGGATTTAGAAAAAGAGGTTTCTACCGAGAGAAACGTTGTAAAAGACGGCACAATTCAAGCAACAGGCGATTTCCGCTTGGGAGACGACGCCATTCAGACAATTGACCCGTCCCGACAATCAGAACTCAATCGCTTATGGGTACTTTTAGAAGAAACACCCAAAACCGAAACTGCCTACCGCTTGACGCTCTTTCCGCAAATCGTAGATGCCGCCCTCGAAATAGGGAAATACGAACAAGCCTTTGCTACTTTGGAAGAATGGGAAAGCCTTGCCGTCGAAGCGGATAAACCGCGTATTTGGATTTATAGAGGAGATATTTTGTCCACTTACGGTCAATTAGAAGAAGCATTGGCTTTATTTGAAGAAGCAAAAAGTCTTTCTGAACAAAATCAAGACAAACACCTCATGTCAATAGCGTTGGAAAGACTTGGCTCAACGCACACGGCTTTGGGCAATTTGAACAAGGCTTTGGGGTTTTACGAAGAGTATAATCGTTTAGAAAAAGAACTGTATGCAGCGTACCCGACTAATGTGGAATTTAAAAACAACTTGGCGGTTTCTTACTCAAAACTTGGCTCAACGCACACGGCTTTGGGCAATTTGGACAAGGCTTTGGGGTTTTATGAAGAAATGAATAAACTATTTAAAGAACTGTATGCGGCGTACCCGACTAATGTGGACTTTAAAAACGGCTTGGCGGTTTCTTACCAGTATTTAGGCAATACGCACACGGCTTTGGGCAATTTGGACAAGGCTTTGGGGTTTTACGAAGAACAAAATAGATTAGTAAAAGAACTGTATGCGGCGTACCCGACTAATGTGAACTTTAAAAACGGCTTGGCGATTTCTTACTCAAAACTTGGTAACACGCACACGTTATTGGGTAATTTAGACAAGGCTTCTGGCTTTTACGAAGATATGAATAAGTTATTTGTAGAACTCTATGTTGCCTATCCTAAAAATGTGGACTTTAAAAACGGTTTGG
>JANMYC010001183.1:0-7066 GCA_031381715.1 Saprospiraceae bacterium | reverse complement strand
AATGCAAGGGTATAACACAACATATTTCCGAACGATACCAGCGCATTGACCTCATTGGAGGGCGGTTGTTTCGTGCGATTGCCCATCGTGAAATCGTTGATTATTAAATCAAAAGCATCGTAATACACCTGTCGGCAATTACCCTCAATTCCCATCAACTCAGGCACGTCTTTACTGAGGGGTATGCTCTGGCGATAGGTTTCGATGCGCTCCACCAATGGCTCCATATCACGCCCCCGTTTGTCATAATATTTCAAATTTTTAATCATATTGAAAGACGCCCCCTCAATAAAAGCCTGCGCAATGTGCATCCGCCTTTTGGATGACAGATACGTTTTCGTCTGAGCGATCTGTGATTTACCCGCCAAAAGATACTCCTTTGGCATAAAAGAGCCCGTGTAATGCTCATAATAATCAAAGAAATGAACGGCAATACTCTCCCTGCCCAAAAAATTGTACAAAGCCGAATTTGTATCCACCGACCCAAATATAAAAAGGTCGCTAATCGTCTCCACTGGGATATATTTAGCGGGTTGTTCCTTGCCGTTTTCATCCGTTGCGACAAAGCAAAGTGTATTGTCTTTACGGCTCATTCTGCCTGGGTTGAATAGGTAAAAGGTGCGTTTCATTGATATTTAAATTTTTGAAAAGTTATTCTAAAAGTGTATTTTTGTATAAAAAATATCACATGTCTGCACAAATGATTTTAAATTTCGACAGCTTAGAAGAATTTTCAAAAATTCTTCAAGTGCTTAAAGATTTAGGGTTGGAGCAAAAAATTCAAGTAAAAAAGAAGGCTTCACCCCCTAAAAAGCAACCACTCAAACCTCGTCAAGCAGGCTGGGGCAAGGAATTGTTCTCTTATGTTGCGCCCGATTTTGATGAAACTCCTCCTGGATTTGAAGAATATCAATTAGAGACAGACACTAAAAATTAGACATTATGCGCTATTTATTAGATACCCATGTCTTGATTTGGCATGGTGAAAATCAAAATCTGAATCAGAATATACTTGATATAATTAACAATCCCGAAAATGAAATTCTCATCAGTCATGCTACCATATGGGAAATGACCATTAAAGTAAGTATTGGGAAATTAAAACTTAACTTTTCAATTGCTGAATTTCCGAGACTATTAGCTGAGAATCAATTCTCCATTTTACCCATGGATTTCAAGCATTATGAAATCCTATCAGAATTACCATTTCATCATCAAGACCCGTTTGATAGAATGTTAATTGCTCAAGCCATCGCAGAGGATATTTCCATTATCACTCACGATAGTAAAATGGCTCTCTATAATGCCAAAATTATCAGTATTTAAGTGGTAGATTTAACATGATAAGCACCTACTCCCCCGCATAACAAAAATCACAGTAAGCGCACTGTTTGCACATCGGTTTATTAATCACTTTTGGACAGGTCTCAGCATCAATAATCTTTTGAATATCCCGCACCCACCCTTCTATCAATCCCCTATCCTCAGTCCCCAACTCCACCCCCTCAGTATGTCGCTGTTTGGGATACTCCAAAATGCCTTTTACACCCTCTACCCCATTGCATTCTAAAATCCAGAGATAATATTTCACCTGCGCCCGATGCGCTTCTTCTATTTTTGCGGATTTTTTGATTTCGTGCACCACCTTATTTTTAGCATCATAAAAATCAATTTTCACCCCATCAAACTCCACTTCCGTATAGCGTTCCGCCCGTTGTGGGTACGTGAATTCACCTATGAGTTTTCCTTCAGTCACAAGGTCAGATGTCTGTTCCATCGTGATACTATTGCTAAAAAGCCAGAGCTTTCGGTGGCAAATGTGGTAGTAATTAACGTGGGTGGCGGTGATGTTGGACATCTCTTTTATCTTGTTTTTATTTTAAAAAGGTGTATTTTTGTAAAAAAATGACGATGACACAAATACATGCGCCACTATCAAATATGCAAGTAGAATTGCTAAAATTATACAATGCAGGAGTTCCCGAAGAACACTTAGCAGGTATTCGAATACTCGTAGCCAAATACCTTTTCGCTATTGCACGCATTAAAGCGGATAAGGTATGGGATGAAAAAAAATATACTGACGAGATAATTAACGAGCTATTGAAACAAAATGGCTAATAATTGCCAAAAACCACCATTTCAAAGTTCTTGAAAAAATAGATTTTCCTACAATCAATGTCTTAAAATTTCAAGAATTTAAGCAATTGTTACTGACTTTATCCTAATTACCCAAATTCCGATACTCCTCCTCCAAAGCCTCAATCGTTTCTTTATCAAAACGACAACCTTCTTTGCTGCGTAAATACATTTCAGCTTTCTGCAAGGCTTCTTCATGCGATTTGGATTCATAATTTTCATACCAAGTTCCTCCTTCATCTATTAGTCGAATGCGTGCTCGCCTCCAATCACCGTTGGTGGTTTCCATGTCACCCCAATCTTCTATCCAATAAGTGAGGTATGGGTATTGTTGGGTGAAGGTGGTGGTTGGTTTTTTATTAAGTGGGTATTGTTGATATCCCCTCAGTATTTTTTATAAAAATCTTGATTCCACTGTATCAACTTTTTTTTTATAACCAACTTCTGTATATTCTAAATCATAAGAAACATACACATTCCTTTTTTCATCTTTCTTAAAACTCTTAGTTTCATAAAAATAAACTGAAACCAAAAGTGAATTAGCCTCTATGAACATTTTTTTAGTAATTAAACTATCAAAACCTAATGTTTCTTCATTTCCATCCCACTTATCATACAATAAATTACTACAAAGAACTTCAATTTTTTTAGTATCATTTTCCAAAACATCTTCAATCCAATTATTCCAGTCACCAGCAATCCAATATTCTTCAAAATCATTGACTGTTGAATTTTTCAATCCCTTTTCAAAGTCTTTTTGTTGATTTTCATTGTATCCATTTGCATAAACCCGATTACAAACGTTTACTAAATCTTGTTCTGAAAGCTCTTGTTCATTTAATTCTGAAAGAAAATCCCATGTATTTTTTAATACATCATCATCATAAAAAGGAGTGTTTCCAATAATATTTTCAAATAAATATACGGGTGAAATCCCTTTTTTACCTGCTCGATTTACTCTCCCTAATCTTTGTATAAGCGCATCAATGGGAGCTTTTTCAATGAAAGCAACATCATAATCTATGTCTAAACTTACTTCGACAGCTTGTGTAGCTATCAATAATTGAGGTCTTTTGCTTGTATCTTCATTCGTAATTGCTTTTTCTATTTCAATTCTATCTTTTTTATGAAATCCACTATGTAGTAGTTTCACAAAACCTTTAAAATTAATTTCTTCATAAATAGATTGTGCTGTTTTTACATTGTTGACGATTATTAATACGCTTTTACCATCATTCAAAAATGACATTATCTTATTGTAACTATCTGAAACAGTTTTATCATGCTCGCAAATAAGTTTATGACGTTTTCTATCAAGCACTTCTTTATCACTTTCATGCTTTGCATTCGGGCGTAAAAGTTTAGTATAATCTCCTTCAAATACTTCATTTATGATTAAATTCAACATAAAATCAGGAATTGTGGCAGACATGAAAAAGAACTTAGCATTAAACAATCTTCTAAAAAGTTTGATAGAGGCTAAAAGTAATCCTGTTAATAGGGCATCGTAAGTATGAAACTCATCTATTATAAAAAGTGCATTTTTGTAATCATATAAGGCTAATTCCCAACCTTTGCCTTTTAGAGAAATCTTTAAAACTTGATGTAGTGTTGCGACTTTAACAGGATAAAACAACTCATACGACATGGATTTTTTTGACCGTGCTTCTGCTGCTTTTTCTAATGGTGTTTTATCATTATTGGAATCTTCATCTTCTAATTGTTGATAGAAAAAATCTAAAGTTTTTGAGTGTAAAGCTGTAACACGTTCAACTCCATCTTTTTCATAAATTTTTTTTAGTCTTAAAACCATTGCATTGATACTCGCCGTATAAGGTAACAAATAAAATAAACGAGCATTTGGAGACTGATTTGCATATACCCAACTTAAAGATGCCTCTGTCTTTCCTGAACCAGTAGGAGCATGGAGAACAATATCAGAAGTAACGTTTTGTAAGTTTTCCTGAAATTTACGGAATTCAAAGAAAACACCGTCTTTTTGAGGTTGAAAATCTTTCAAACCTATTTCTTTATAAGTTGGAATATTATTTTCCATCCTTGCTGAACCGATATGATCAGAACCAATTAGCAAAGCCCTCATCAGAGAAAACTCTTTTCTTACATTACTTTCTGGAACGACTTTGACTTGATATAATTGATTTAAAATCTTTATTCTTTTGTTTGAAATTTGACCTTCAATCTCATTTTTAAATATAGGTAATTCAAGATTCATTAATTTTACCCAACCTTCTATGATGTCAAAACACAATAAGTCTTTCGCAATTTCATAGTGGTCTTCCATCTCCCCCCTCAGTATTTCTGGCTCTAAACGTTTGTTCGACCTTGGATTTATGATACCTTTGTGGTGAGTAGCAATTGCAAAAAGTTCATCTTCAGGCAAATCCAAGAAGTTTTCACAGAACCAAAGTGATAGTATTTCATGTCGAATTGAAACATCTTTTGCACCATTTAACCGTCTTTGAAATTCTTTATGAATTTTCCCTAAGTCATGCAATACTGCGCAACGATACAATTTTTCTGACCAATACGCCCGTTCTTCGGGCGTAAAGGACAGTGCATTCAATAAATTTATCCCCGCAGTAATCACATGATTTGTGTGCATTTCTAAGGTTGTTATTCCATCGCTTTTTGCAAAAAACTGATTAAAAAAATGCTTATCCATGATTAAAATTATGCAAATAGAAACTTTTAGGATTTTCTTCTTGCGTTTGAAATAGATTAGGATATTTAATTTTCCTTGTATTATCGCTTGGAATTGCCATAAAAATTCCTGTTTTTACCGCTCTACGACCACTCCCAATTTCTTCGTTTTCTTGATATGATTCTGCTAACTGTACAAGTTGTCCTCCAATTTGGAGGGTTGAGTTAAACGGTAGCATACAACCAGATATATTTGCTTCTATAACTGGATTAATACTTATTTCTCGAACATTTTCGATCTTTAGAATATCTTGTGAACGACCTAATGCTGGAGTGCCAATTGGATTTTTAAAAAAATCTATCCAATCTAAGCGGTTAATCCAAATAGTCAAATTTGGTAAAACATGAAACTCTCTTTGATAAGCATCAGTTCCTTTAGCATGACCTTTAACTTTCTTACCATCAAACTCTAACCTTTGACGAGTTTCTAAATCAACACCTACACTATCATAAGAATACTTAAAACCAAATGACACTTCATTTGCTTCAACTATTCGCCCTAAACAACACCCAATTACACCCAATAATAATGAGTATGTAGGAACGGGTAGGCATACTGCATTACCAGAAAGAACAAAGGGCATTCTTGGAGTGGCAGTCCATCCCGAAAATTGAATTTCTAAGACTTTATCCATTTTTAAGGTGATTTTCATTGAATAAATTAACAATACCAATCGGAGAGGCTATTACAAACCCTTCGCCCAATGATTTTACCTCTTCTTCATTTTGCAAATAGCCAGCACGGATGCCAATGTAAATTGGTGTTGATAACTTGTCCGTGTAATCAGTTGCTATTTGTTTAATCGTCTCAATATTCAATGCAGGTTTTTCTCCGGTGCCTACAAAAATGTTATTGAAAACAGGGTTTGCAGATGTCATACCTGCTAAAATCAATACTTTAGGCGATACATCAGCACCAAAGGCAGATTGTTTTGCACCTCCACGTAAGTAAGCTAATCCTTTTAAAAGACCCGCAGCATGATTCTTACGTGTAGTTTCAGCATTTTTTAGGGTATATCGTTTGAATTTTGAACTACTTAAATCAGAAATTTCAAATTTATCACTATGCTTATCAACTAACTCTTTTGAAAGCTCTTGATGACTGCCCAAGTTGTCATAAACACACAATCGTGAGTATTCTAAGTTGAAAAAGCCTTCTAAATGAGTTGAATAGAAACGAGTTGAATAAGGCAAAGGCGTTCCTTCTTTTAAATGAACAAATGCTTCATCTACATTTAGATGTCTCATGTTACGGATACCTTTCAATATAGAAGTTTTGAATGGAGATGTTCTTTGTATGCTTTCTTCTGTCTTATCTCCTGCCTTCATGTATCCAAATAAATTATCTTCTGGAAACTCAATAGGATTTAATTCAGTAGCAATTTTATTAGTTGAACCTTTTTCAGAACCTGGTCCAACTGCTTTTAATTCACTTGGATTCCAATTATTTTCTTCATTAGTTGTATTTCTCAACCATCTACGCCATGATTGAGCGGATACATAAGGAACTTCCTCTAAACGATTGTTTACTTTTTCCTTGAATGTTTTAGGAATGACTTTGTTTTTGTCTTCACCAGTTCCTAAACCTGCACCATTTAAAAATGCTGCGGTAGCATCAATTAATAATGCACCTGTAATGTTTTTTAAATCTGACATAATTGTTTTTTTAAAGATTAAGAAATTACTTTTTCTGTTATTGTTTTAGAATATTGTTTCATTGAAAGGAACTTAAAAATAAACCGTGATAGGGCAGGGCTAAACTCTCCTTGTGGATTGTATAGTATGCCGTCTGACCATTTATCAGATATACTTTCTTTTTTCAAAAACTCATTTGTATTTTCAAATGCTTCATCAAACCACATCAAATATTGAGAGGTCTGCTCTGATATAGTTAGTATTTGATTTTTAAGTTTAGATAAAGGCTTTATTCCTGTTTCTTTATTCTCATATTTATCGAAGTAATAATCTATATAGTCACTTGAAAAATCGTGTATTTCTTTTAGCCAATTTTTTGTTGGTGAATCTAATGACCAATCAGAAGGCTTTTCTAATCCTTTTACTTCAATTTTTGGTTGATTTGATTGAAGGAAAAACAAATGCAATAATTCATTTATTCCGAATCTTGATGATTTTAAGTTTTCATCAAATAATGCAAAGAATACATCATCAAGATTAACAGTATCGTATTGCCTTATGAGTAATTCGT